>DYZF01000118.1 GCA_020741375.1 Tessaracoccus flavescens | reverse complement strand
CGCCGAGGTTGCCCTCCGCGAGCACCTGCTCAAGCACGTGCCGTGGGGCGCAACCATCGACATCCAGCCCGAACGCGGCGGCTCCGGCAGCAGCATCGGCCTAGACGACGAGCGCGCGCAGAAGGCCGTCGAATCCCTCCGCGAGGCGTGGGGCGTCGAGCCGGTGGAGATGGGCGTGGGCGGATCCATCCCGATCGTCGCCGAGTTCACCGACCGCAATCCCGGCGCGCTCGTGCTGCTGACCGCCGTCGTTGATCCGATGTCGCGCATGCACGGCATCGACGAATCCCTTGACCTCGGAGATTTCGGCAAGGCCGCGCTCGCCGAGACGCTCCTCCTGTCGAAGCTCGGGCAGAACTGACGCCGATGGCCTCGCGCCCGGCAGCCGTCTGGCCGAGCCGGGCCGACGTCGCCGCCCGCTCCGTGCTGGCCACCTTCGGCCAGCGCGTATGGGGCATTCCGCTGACCCACTTGGGCGCCGTCGCACGGCCGGGCAACCGGCACCGCGAATGGCACTACTGGTGGCAAGCCCACTTCGTCGACTGCCTCGTGGACGCGGCGCGGCGCGGATCGACGGCAATCCCGCGTGGCATAGTCGCCCGACACCTCGTCTCCATCTGGCTGCGCAACGGCCTGCGGTTCCGTAACGACTACTACGACGACATGGCCTGGCTCACGCTCGCCGCACAGCGCGCCGGGCGCCTGCCGCGACGTCTGGTGCCCGTGCTCGAATCCGCCATCACAGACCTGTGGGGCGGCGGCGCGTTCTGGCACGTGGTGCGCGATTTTAAGAACACGGCCGCGACCGCCCCGATCTCGCTCGTGCTGGCGCGAATGGGACGCAACGAGCAGGCGGCGAGCCTCGTCGATTGGTTGACGGCGAACCTCGCCGACCCCGACACAGGCCTCTACCGCGACGGCGTCAAGCTCGATGGCGACACCCTCGCCGTCGTCTCCCACGTCTTCACCTACAACCAGGGCCCGGTACTCGGCACCATGCTGGAGTTGGTGCTGATCGACGAGGCGGAGCGGCTGATCCACGCGGTCGCGGCCGGGCTCACGCACCCGGACTCATTGGTGCTGCGCACCCACGGCCCCGGCGACGGCGGGCTCTTCACCGGGATCTTGGTGCGGTATCTCGCGCTCGCCGCACGCGACCCCCGTCTCCCGACGGAAACCCGCCAACTCGCCGCCGACCTCGTGACCGCGACGGCGGAGAACCTGTGGGACGCCCGGGTGACCCGTGGCTGGCGAGGACGCCCCGTCGTGCTGTTTCCGCAGGACACCCACCCGGGCGGCGGAACCGTCGCCGAGGTAGTGGAGCTGTCGACGCAGTTGTCCGCGTGGATGACGCTCGAGGCCGCCGCCTCCGTCTCCGCCGGCACCGCCTGAATGGAATGAGCAATTAGATGGGTTCGTTGCCGCGACACGCCGATATTCAGCCCGACGCGGCGAATGAGCCCATCTAATTGCTCATTCCTCCCACCGGCTCCCGAGGCCCCGACAAAGCGGCGGGCCAACGCTTTGCCTCATTGAGCCCAACGCGCCCCCGTCCGGGCGATAGCGTAGGAAAACCTGACACCGGAAGGACCTACACGTGCGGATTGAGCGCGACTCGCTGGGCGAGTTGGAGATTCCCGACGACGCCTACTGGGGCATCAACACAGCCCGAGCCCTCGACAACTTCGCCATCAGCCGACGCGCGATCAACGTCTACCCAGACCTCCTGATCGCCTACGCCCAAGTCAAGCAGGCAGCCGCCCGCGCCAACCTCGAGATCGGCTCGCTCGACGAAGACCGAGCAGACCTCATCGACGCGGCCTGCCAAGAGATCATCGACGGCAAACTCCACGACCAGTTCATCGTCGGCGTCATCCAAGGCGGCGCCGGCACCTCCACCAACATGAACGTCAACGAGGTCATCGCCAACCGCGCCCTCGAACTCGGCGGTTACAGCAAGGGCGAGTACGAGTTCATCTCCCCGAACGACCACGTCAACCGATCCCAATCCACCAACGACACCTACCCATCGGCCGTGAAG
Organism: Tessaracoccus flavescens; assembly: GCA_020741375.1. GTDB lineage: Bacteria > Actinomycetota > Actinomycetes > Propionibacteriales > Propionibacteriaceae > Arachnia > Arachnia flavescens_A. Next base: position 11,111 of record DYZF01000118.1, on the reverse strand, counting down.
TTGGCGGTCGCGTACGGCGTCGAGGGTCTCTGCCAAGAGGCCAAGCTGCTGCGCAACTCCTTCGCCCAGAAGGGCCGCGAGTTCAAGGACGTCCTCAAGGTGGGCCGCACCCAGATGCAGGACGCCGTCCCCATGACGCTTGGCCAGGAGTTCCGCGGTTTCTCCACCACCTTGTCCGAGGACATCGAGCGCCTCGAATGGGCCATGCCCATGCTGTTCGAGCTCAATCTCGGCGCCACCGCGATCGGCACCGGCATCACCGCCGAGAAGAACTACGGCCCCGCCGTCATCCGCCACCTGCGCGAGATCACGGGCGAGGATTCGATCAGCCTCGCCGTCGACCTCATCGAGGCCACCTCGGATACGGGCGTGTTCATGTCGATCTCGTCGGAGCTCAAGCGCATGGCGATGAAGCTGTCGAAGATCTGCAACGACCTGCGTCTCCTCAGCTCCGGCCCCCAGGCGGGACTGGGTGAGATCAACCTGCCCGCCAAGCAGGCCGGCAGCTCGATCATGCCCGGCAAGGTCAACCCGGTGATCCCCGAAGCCGTCAATCAGGTGGCCTTCGTCATCGCCGGCGCCGACGTCACCATCTCGCTCGCCTCCGAGGCCGGCCAGTTGCAGCTCAACGCCTTCGAGCCTGTCATGGCCCACGTGCTCCTGCAGAACACCACGTGGCTGCGCCGCGCCATCCGCACGCTGCGGATCAACTGCGTCGACGGCATCACCGCCAACGAGGACCGTTTGGAACTTCAGGTGCAGCAGTCGGTGGGCGTCATCACCGCGCTCATGCCCAAGCTGGGCTACCTCAACGCGGCGACGCTGGCGAAGCGCGCCCTGAAGGGTGGCGTCTCCGTCCGCGACCTCGTCATCGCCGAAGGGCTCATGGCGCCAGCCGAGGTGGACGCCGCGCTGGAGCCCGCCGGGCTGAGCGGCGGGCTGATGGACACCAGCGCCCTGCCGCGACTTACGCCCGAGCTGATCGCCGCCATGGAGGAGCAGCTCGACGAGGACGATCGCTACAACGAGGCCTAGGCCCGACGGCTACTGCTGGAGTGCCGCCGCGGCGCGATCGACGGCGTCGCGGTACTCGGCCTCGAGCCGGCTCACCAGTTCGGCGACGGCGGGGGAGTCTGTGATCGCGGCCACCCCGTGGCCTGCCGACCACACGTCGCGCCACGCCTTCACGTCTTCCTTCTCAGCGGCGGGACCGGCCGGATCAACGCCGGCCGCCTGCAACGAGGCGGCGAGGAAGCTTGCGGGGATGCCGCTGACGGCGGGGGTGTAGACGATGTCGGCGGCGCCTGCCTCGACGATCATCTCCCGGTATCCCTCCGGGGCCGAGGATTCCTCCGTCGCGATGAAGCGGGTGCCCATGTACGCCAGATCGGCGCCGGCGGCGATGGCCGCAGCGACGTCGGCGCCGGACGAGAGCGAGCCGGCCAGCAGGATCGTGCCCTCGAACCACGGCTTGACGGAGGCCAGGAGGGCGAACGGGTTGAGGGTGCCCGCGTGGCCGCCGGCGCCGCCGGCGACGAGCACCAAGCCGTCGACCCCGGCCGACGCGGCCTTCTTCGCATGCCGCAGCGTGGTGACGTCGTGGAACACCAGGCCGCCGTACGAGTGCACGGCCTCAACCAGCTCGGGCACGGCGCCCAGCGACGTGACGACGATGGGCACCCGGTGGCGGATGACCACCTCAAGGTCTGCCTGCAGGCGGTCGTTCGTGGGGTGGACGATCAGGTTGACGGCGTAGGGGGCGTCGTCGGGGGTGACCGCAGCGTTGATCTGCGTGAGCCACTCGTCGAGCCCCTCGGTGGTGCGCTGGTTGAGCGCCGGGAAGCTCCCGATCACGCCCGCCTTGCACGCGGCGATCACTAGATCCGGGCCGGACAGCAGGAACATGGGGGCGGCCATCACCGGAAGACGGAGACGGCCGCGCAGCAGTTCGGGCAGCGCCATCTAGCTGTCCAGATCCTGCTCGATCATGGCGGCGATCGCCTCAACGGCTTCGGGGTTGTCGGAATCCACGGTCACTTCGGCGCCGTGCTCAGCGCCCAAGGTCATGATCAGCAGCGACGACGAGGCGTCCACATGGGCGCCGTCGTAGGCGATGAAGATCTCTTCTTCATACTCGGCTGCGGCGCGGGCGATCATGGCCGCGGGACGGGCGTGCAGCCCAACGGCTGACCCAACGATGACAGTCTTCTGATGCACGAAACGGCTCCTCCCGGAATCGCGGCGCAGCGCTGCGCGCGAAACACAGCGTTAGTTTATCCAGCGGGTTCAGTCAGACGCGACCGGGACCAGCCATACGCTCACGTCTGTGGGTAAATGCTCACTTTCCAGTGGCTGGCTCGAGAGCAGGACGCGGTAGCCCTCGGGCAGCGGCACCGGCTGACCAAGGATGTTGGTCATCACGCGCACGCCCGCGTTGTCGAAGGCGACGACGTGCTCGCCGGCGTCCACCCACGAGAGTTCGCCCTGGCCCAGGCCGCGTTCCTTACGGATGGCGAGCGCGTCGCGGTACATGGTCCACGTCGAGGCCGGGTCGTCGATCTGCTGATCGACGGCGAGCGCCTGGTACGACGTCGGCTGCGGCAGCCACGTCTCGCCCGTGGGGGAGAAGCCGAGGCCCTCGTCGCCGGCCACCCACGGCATGGGGATGCGGCAGCCGTCGCGGCCAACCCGCGTGAACTCCGACTGGAACCACGTCGGGTCCTGACGGTAGGAATCGGGCAGCGTCGTGTGCTCCGGCAGGCCGAGCTCCTCGCCCTGATAGATGTACGACGATCCGGGCAGCGCCAGCATCATCAGAGTGGCCGCCCGTGCGCGACGCAAGCCCACCTTGTTGTCCGGCTGCTCGTCGCGCAGGCCCAGACCCTCATGCGAGGAACCGGGCTCCTGCAGGCCGAGGCGCGAGACGTGACGGACGACGTCGTGGTTGCTGAGCACCCAGGTGGTGGGGGCGCCGACGGCGATCGCCTCACCCATCGTCGACGTGATCACAGTGCGGTACGCCTCGGCGTCCCAGACGGTGTCGAGGAACTCGAAGTTGAACGCGGTGTGCATCTCGTCGGGGCGCAGGTACAGCGCCAGACGAGCCGGGTCTGCCACCCATGCCTCGGCCACAAGGATGCGGTCGCCGTCGTACTCGTTGAGGATCGTGCGCCAGCGACGGTAGATGTCGTGCACCCCGTCCTGGTCCCACATGGGGCCCATTTCGCCGTCGAGCATCTGCTGCGCCGCGGCCTGATCCGGCAGCCCTTCCGCCTTGACGAGCGAGTGGGCGACGTCGACGCGGAAGCCGTCGACGCCCTTGTCGAGCCAGAACCGAAGCGTCTGATCGAAGCCGGCGCGCACCGTCTCGGACGTCCAGTCCAGATCCGGTTGGGTGACGTCGAACAGGTGGAGGTACCACTGCTCGGGGGTGCCGTCGGGGCGGTGCAGGCGGGTCCAGCCCTTGCCGCCGAAGATGGAGGTCCAGTTGTTGGGTGGCAGTTCGCCGTGCTCACCTTTGCCGTCGCGGATCAGGTAGAGGTCGCGCTCGGGGGAGCCGGGTTCGGCGGCGATCGCGGCTTGGAACCACACGTGTTCTGACGAGGTGTGGTTGGGCACGAGATCGACGACGACGCGCAGGCCCAGCTCGTGCGCCGTCGCGATGAGGGCGTCGGCGTCGTCGATGGTGCCGAACATCGGATCGATCGATTCGTAATCGGCGACGTCGTAGCCCGCGTCCTTCATGGGCGACTTGTAGAAGGGGGACAGCCAGATGGCGTCGACGCCCAACTGCTTCAGGTACGGCAGTTTGCTGATGATGCCTGGAAGGTCTCCGTAACCGTCGCCCGTGGCGTCAGCGAACGAGCGGGGGTAGATCTGATATATGACGGCGTCGCGCCACCATTCAACGGTCATGAAACGGGTCCTGTCGATTGACGAATGATGAGGTCTGGGTGGAACAGCATCTCGGTCTGGTCCGTGGGTAGCCCGCGGATGGCACTCATGAGCGAGGAGACTGCGGCCTGGCAGATGGCCGAGACCGGCTGCCGAACCGTGGTGAGGGCAGGGTTGGTGAACGACATCAGAGCCGAATCGTCGTAGCCGACGACGGACACGTCACCGGGCACGTCCAAACCGCGCGCCCGGGCCTCGCGGATGACCCCGAGCGCCATGACGTCGGAGCCGCAGATGATGGCGGTATGGCCCGAATCGAGGAGCCGGGCTGCGCCGGCCTGCCCACCCTCGACGGAGAAGATCGTGGAGACGAAGCTGCTCTCCGGCATGCCCTGATTGAGGAAGGCCTCGCGCTTGCGCTGGGCTGGCTGGTATCGCATCTGACCGACGGCCAGACCGATCTTGGTGTGGCCGAAGCTGCGCAGGTGGGCGATCGAGATGGAGATCGCCTCGGCGTCGGAACAGCTGAAGAACGAGCCGGAAACGTCCGGATCGTAGGCGTTGATGAAGACGGCGGGCACGCCGGCGGAGATCAGGCGCTGATAGTGATCGTGACTGACCAGCGAGTCTGCAAGGGTGCCGGAGACCGAGAGGATGCCGGCGATCTCCACGCCCAGAAGCGCGTCGAGGTACTGCACCTCGCTGGTGGCGCCGGGGCCGGCGGTGCACATGATCATGTGGCGGTTGGCGGCCGAGAGCAGCAGCGACAGTTCGGAGGCGAATGAGGCGAACGAGGGGTTGCCCAACTCGGGGGTCATGACGGCGATGAAGCTGATATCGGGCTGCGAGCTCTCCGCGGGGGAGTAGTAGCCGAGTTGCTCCATGGTTGCCAGTACCGCAGCGCGCGTGCCTTCGGCGACGCCGGGCTTTCCATTGAGTACCCGCGACACCGTTGCAGTGGACACGCCCGCGGCGGTGGCCAAATCGGCCAACTTTGCGCGGGTGGGGATCGCCATTGCTCCGTGCCTCTTCCTCGAGATCGATCAACACGTCTGTTCGTGTCGTCGCCCATCTTGCAGGTTTCTGCAAGAGATTACAACGTCTTTGCAAAAGTGGTACGTGCTGTTTCTGTCGCGAGCTCTTGGGTGGGCCCCGCGGGGCGCGTACCGTCGGCGACATGCTTCTTCGACGCACTGCCCTAGCCATCACCGTGACTGTCGCGCTTGCGGCATCGGCGTGTGCCGCCGACCCGGAGCCCGTGGCCAGCGAGCCCGCACTCGAGGTGACGCCGTCGACGGCCGCCTCCACCGAGGCGCCCTCTCCTGTGCCTACCGACGCCGTCGATCCTGCCGGCGGCGGGGGTACGCAGATCAACGTCGACGAACTCAACGCGTGGGCGCTCGCCGCGATCGCGACCGCTGAGGAATCCGCCGGTGGGGCCGCGCTCAAGATCGACGACGACAACGACGATCAGGTGTGGGAAGTGGATGTTCTGAGCGGCGACAAGGTGGTGGAGATCACCGTCGATCGTGAAGGGCTCACCATCGTCGATACACAGGACGACGGGGCCGCCGACGAGGATGACCGCGCCGCTGCCGGCGACCTTGTGAAGGCCATCAATGCGGCCCTTGCGAGCACCCCTGGCGCTCTGGACAACGCGGAGCTCGATGAAGAGGACGGCGCGGCGGTCTGGAAGGTGGAGCTCGATCGCACGAACGCGGGCGACGACGTGGAGATCCGCGTCGACGCCTCCACTTTCCAAGCAACTGTGGACGGCTGATCTTTCGTCGACAACGCGGGAGAAAGGGCGCTCACCGAGGCATCGGGGGTGCCCTTCCGCAACTTTGTTACCGAAGTGTTATGCAAGAAACTTGCAAGCGTTGCAAGAATCGTTACTATCTTCCTTAGAACGAATCCGCACTGATGCAGGTTCGTACACCAGAAGGAGAAAACACATGCGCAAGAGCCTCCTCGCCGCCGCTGCGGCCGGGCTTTCGCTGACTCTCGTCGCCTGCGGCGGCGGGACCACGCCCACCACCTCGTCGTCCGCTCCGGCTCCCGCCGAGTCCGTTGCCAGCACCCCGGCTGCGTCCGAGTCCGCCTCGCAGGCTCCCGCCGCCGCCGGCACCCTGACCGTCTGGGTCGACGAGACCCGCATCGACGCCTTCAAGGCTCTCGGTGAGGCCTTCGCGGCTGCCACCGGTGTGACCCTGGACGTCGTCCAGAAGCCGTCGCAGGACATCAAGACCGACTTCATCGCTCAGGCCCCCACCGGCCAGGGCCCCGACCTCATCGTCGGCGCTCACGACTGGACCGGCGACCTCGTCAAGAACGGCGTCATCGCTCCCCTCGAGCTCGGTGAGAACACCTCCAAGTTCGCTGAGAACGCCATCGCCGCCTTCCTCGCCGACGGCCAGGTCTTCGGCCTGCCCTACGCCCTCGAGAACATCGCCCTCGTGCGTAACAACGCTCTCGCTGCCGACACCCCGGCCACCTTCGACGAGCTCATCGCTCAGGGCAAGGCCGTTGAGGGTGCCGAGTTCCCCGTCGTGATCCAGCAGGGTGAGGGCGGCGACGCTTACCACCTGTACCCGATCCAGACCTCCTTCGGCGCTCCGGTGTTCAAGTCCAACGAAGCCGGCGAGTACACCGCTGAGCTCGGCATGGGTGGCCCCGAGGGCGAAGCCTTCGCCGCTTACATCAAGAAGCTGGCCGACGAGGGCGTTCTGTCCGCCTCCATCGGTGGCGACCAGGCCAAGCAGGCCTTCCTCGACCAGAAGACCCCCTACATGATCACCGGTCCGTGGAACACCACCGCGTTCACCGAGGCTGGCCTGGACATCTCCGTCCTGCCCGTCCCGTCGGCTGGTGGCCAGCCCTCCGCTCCGTTCATGGGCGTCCAGGGTGTCTTCCTCTCCTCGAAGTCCGAGAATGGCCTGCTCGCCGGTCAGTTCATCGACTACCTCTCCACCAAGGAAGCTCAGGACAAGCTGTTCGAGCTCGGTGGCCGTACCCCCGCTCTGATCGAGTCGGCTGACGCCGTCTCCGACGAGATCCTCGCCGGCTTCGGCGAGGCCGGCAAGGACGCGCAGCCGATGCCGTCGCTGCCCGAGATGGGTGCTGTGTGGGAGTTCTGGGGTGGCGCTGAAGTCAGCATCATCACCGGTAAGGCCGACCCGGTCACCGCTTGGCAGGATATGATCAAGAACATCGAGTCGAAGTTCTGATCTGACCGCCTAGGTCACACAAACCTCGAGGGGGTTGCGCGACTCGTCGCGCAACCCCCGTCCCATACACACATCGCACCGAAGCGAAGGTAAAGAGTCTTGAGCACCTCCACGACACCGCAGTCAAAGAGGCTCTCCCATGCGCGTGACTTCACGCGCCCCGGCTTCTACGTGAAGCTCGTCCTGATGATGCTCGTCAATGCCCTAGGCATTTACGGCATCCTGGCCGCCTACGGCCAGGAGGAATGGGGAGTCCTTGCGTTCCTGGCGATCTCGCTGATCGTCGTCAACTACGCGTACTTCTCCAAGCGGGCCATCCCGGCGAAGTACCTCGTCCCCGGCCTGCTGTTCCTCATCGCGTTCCAGGTGTACGTGATGCTCAACACGGCGTACGTCGCGTTCACCAACTACGGCGACGGTCACAACGACAGCAAGCCGTCGGCGATCACCCAGATCATGAAGACGGCCGACCGCCGCGTGGAGGGCACCCCCACCTACCCGGTGGCCGTCCTTGACCGCGGCGGCGAGATCGCGTTCGCCATCGTCGACGGCGAGACCGTCCGTGTGGGCGACGCCGAGACCCCGCTCGAGGACGTTGCCGACGCCCGCGTCGAGAACGGCCGCGTCGCCGAGGTCCCCGGTGCAGAGGTGCTTCCGCTGGCTGAGGTCCAGCAGCGCCAGAACGAGGTGCTCGATCTTCGAGTCAGCCTGTCGGACAACCCCGACGACGGCTGGCTGCGCACCGACAACGCCGCGATGGCCTACGTCGCCAAGTCGCTCCTGTCCTACGACGCGAACAGCGACGTGTTCACCAACGCCGAGGGCAAGACCTACACGGCTGACGAGTCCGTCGGGTCGTTCGTCTCGGAAGACGGCGAAACCCTCACGCCGGGCTGGCGCGTCAACGTCGGGGCGAAGAACTTCACCCAGATGTTCAGTGATTCGCGTCTGGCCGGTCCGTTCCTGTCGTCGCTGGTCTGGACGTTCGCGTTCGCCATCCTCTCAGTGCTCACCACCTTCGCGCTCGGCCTGCTGCTCGCCGTGATCTTCAACGATCCGCGCGTCAAGGGCCGCACCTTCTACCGCGCCATGTTCATCCTCCCGTACGCCTTCCCGGGCTTCCTCGCCGCACTCGTGTGGCGCGGCATGCTCAACCAGGAGTTCGGCTTCATCAACGAGGTGCTGCTCGGCGGCATGACGGTGGAGTGGTTCCAGAACGGAACCTTGGCCAAGCTCGCCATCCTCGGCGTCAACCTGTGGCTGGGCTTCCCGTACATGTTCCTGGTGTGCACCGGCGCCCTGCAGTCGATCCCGCAGGAGTTGACCGAGGCCGGCGTCATGGACGGGGCCGGACCGCTGCGTCGCTTCTGGCAGATCACCCTGCCGCTGCTGCTTGTCTCCGTGGCCCCGCTGCTGATCGCCAGCTTCGCGTTCAACTTCAACAACTTCTCGCTGATCTACATGCTGACCGGCGGTGGCCCGAACTACCCGGGCGCGCCTGTCATCGTCGGTGAGACCGACATCCTGATCTCGATGGTGTACTCCATCGCGTTCGAGGGTGGCAACCGCCAGTACGGTCTGGCCTCGGCGATGTCGATCATCATCTTCCTCGTCGTTGGTGTTGTGTCGTGGCTTGGCTTCCGCCAGACCCGCAAGCTTGAGGAGATCATGTGATGGCCAAGAAGCTAGCCACTGGAGAGAACGACACCCGTCTCCGCGGAGCCCGCTGGTGGACGCAGGTTGGATGGAAGCACGTCTTCGCCGTCCTGATGATCGTCTACTGCGTGTTCCCGATTCTGTACGTTCTGTCGGCATCGCTCAACCCGAACGGCACCCTGACGGGCTCGAACCGCCTGTTCAGCGCCATCACCGGCAAGCACTTCGCCGATCTGATGAACACTGACTTCCCCAACTGGATGCTCAACTCGTTCATCGTCAGCTCGATCACCGCCATCGGCACCGTCATCATGGGCGCCGCTGCTGCGTACGCGTTCTCGCGCTTCCGCTTCAAGGGCCGTCGTGGTGGGCTCACCGCGCTGCTGATCATCCAGATGTTCCCGCAGATGCTCGCGTTCATCGCGATCTTCCTGCTGGCGCTGACCTTGGGCGAGATCTTCCCGTTCCTCGGCATCGGTTCGCGTCTACAGCTGATCATGATCTACCTCGGCGGCGCGCTGGGTGCGAACACGTTCCTGATGTACGGGTTCTTCAACACCATCCCGCAGGAGCTCGATGAGGCCGCCAAGATCGACGGCGCCACTCACGCCCAGATCTTCTGGGGCATCATCATGCGGCTGGTCACGCCCATCCTGGCCGTGGTTGGCCTGCTGAGCTTCGTCGGCACCTACGGCGAGTTCATCTTGGCCAAGCTGGTGCTCGCCCGCCCGGAGAACTACACGCTCGCCGTCGGCCTGTACGTGTGGGGCTCGGACGAGCGCAACGCTCCGTGGTCGCTGTTCGCCGCCGGTGCGGTGCTCGCGGCCATCCCGATCATCCTGCTGTTCATGTACCTGCAGAAGTACATCGTCGCCGGCCTGACCGCCGGTGGTGTGAAGGGCTGATCGCTCAACCGCTCATAGAAGAACCCCGCCCCGTGGACTCGTCCCGGGGCGGGGTTCTTTTCCGTTGAGTGAGTTGCGCCGAAGGCTTGGCGGAATCTAGCTCGCAACCGCTTCGGCAGATGTGTCGAACGCCACCCGACATTGCTTCGGGCCCACAGCGATCCGGCCGGCATCGACGTCGGTGTCGGCGACGTAGGAATCCAACATGCCCTGGTGCAGGCGGCACACTACGGGCAGCTGCTCCTTGCTCATGATGTTGCGGAACGGGCAGCGCGTGAACACCAGCTCGTTCTCCTCGTGGGTCGTGACGAAGCCCCGCTTGCCCATGTGGCCGGCCAGTTCATGGATCACGCCGTCGGGATCCGTGGACGTGGGCGATTCAACCTTGCCGCCCCAGAGAGCGCCTGCGGATTCGGCCCGCTCGAGATGATCGGCCTGCGGCGTAACGAAGGTTTCGATGAGCACCTCGGTGAGCTCGATCAAGTGGAGGTTGCTCAGGCTGGGCGCAGCCTGAGTGCCGGAGTACATCATCGGAGGCCGGCCCTGATGGCCCGTCGATTCCGAACGTCTCTCCGCATAGCCCGCCTTGACGAGCGAATCCAGATGGAAGCGCGCGGAATTCTTGTGCATATCGAGCCTGTCGGCGATGTCGGTGATGGACATCGGACCTCCGGCAGACTGCAGCAGTGCCAGCACCCGCGCTCGCGTCGGCCCTAGGCCGTGATTAGCAGTCCCCATAGCCATCTAGTGTGACACCTCATAAGGTTTGTACCAAACGAAATCCGCCAGAAAAAGCGGTATAGGGCTCAGTGGGAGGTGGTTTAGCGCTCGCATTAGTGCCACATTTATCCAACAACACTGTTAGGTTTCGAAAGATTGGAGATATCATCTCCTACATGCCAGTTGGACTCCGTGATGACTACGGTCGCGTCGCCCGCGACCTGCGGGTCTCGCTGACCGACCGCTGCAACCTGCGCTGCACCTACTGCATGCCCGCCGAAGGGCTCGCGTGGTTGCCCACCGAGGACACCCTGACCGACGACGAAGCGGCGCGCGTCATCGGGATCGCCGTCAACCGTCTGGGGGTCACCAAGATCCGGTTCACCGGCGGGGAGCCGCTGTTGCGGCCGGGGCTCGAGCGCATCATCGCCGCGACCACTGCGCTCCCGAATGCGCCGGAGACGGCGCTCACCACCAACGGCCTCGGGCTGGACAAGCGGATCGACGGGCTGATCGCGGCCGGGCTGGACCGGGTGAACATCTCGCTCGACTCCCTCGACCGCCAGCGCTACGCGGCCCTCACCCGCCGCAACCGGCTGGATGATGTGCTCACCTCGATCGCCGCCGTCGACGCAGCCGGCCTGCGCCCGCTCAAGATCAACTCCGTCATCATGCGCGGCCAGAATGAGGTGGACATCGTTCCCCTGTC
>DYZF01000117.1 GCA_020741375.1 Tessaracoccus flavescens | reverse complement strand
CCGCCGTCCTCGACCCGCTCGAAGGCGTCACCGAGAAGTCGCCCGGCACCGACTACCCTTCGATCATGCGAGCCAACCTCCAAGCCCTCATGGACGCCAATGAGTGCCGCTGATCCCCTCGACGCCCGCGGGCTGTACGTCTCCCTCGACGGCATGCCGATCCTGCGCGACGTGTCAGTGCACGTCGACGCGGGCGAAGCGGTCGCGCTGTTGGGCGGCAACGGCTCGGGCAAATCGACGCTGGTCAAGACCCTGATGGGTTTGGTGCCCTATCAGAAGGGCAGCCTCGAGCTCTTCGGGCAGCCGATGCCGGGCTTCCGGGAGTGGTCGCGCGTGGGCTACGTGCCCCAGCACTCCACCATCGGCGTCACCAACGCCACCGTGCGTGAGGTGGCTTCCTCCGGCCGCTTGGCCCACCGTCGCCCGTTCCAGTGGCTCAGCAAGGCGGACCGCGAGGCCCGCGATCACGCGCTCGAACTGGTAGGCCTGCAAGACCGCGGCAACTGGCCCTTCGGCTCGCTGTCCGGTGGCCAGAAGCAGCGGGTGCTGATCGCACGCGCGCTGTCCTCGGAGCCGGAGCTGCTCGTCATGGACGAGCCCTTGGCCGGGGTGGATCTGCACAGCCAGGAGGGCCTCGCCCACCTGCTCGACGATCTGGGCGATCAGGGTTTGGCCCTGCTCGTGGTTCTCCACGAACTGGGGCCGATGCGCTCCGTGCTGCACGGCTCGGTCACGCTGTGCGATGGTCGCGTCGTCGATGACGATCACCCCACCTCACACGAATGCGCCACCGACGCCGAGCCGGACTCCCCCGTCGGCTTCAGCGATCCGCTCTCAGGAGTCCTGTCATGATCGAACTCCTCGGGCTCCCCTTCATGCAGCGCGCCCTCATCGCGGCGCTGCTCAGCGGCCTCATCGCCCCGGCGATCGGCACCTTCATCGTGCAGCGCAAGATGTCGCTGCTGGGCGACGGGCTCGGCCACGTCGCCATCGCCGGCGTCGGTTTGGCCATGATGACCGGTTGGGCTCCCCTCCCGGTAGCCGTCATCACGTGCGTGGCCGGTGCGGTCGCCGTCGAGCTGCTGCGCCAGAACGGCAAGGCATCTGGCGACCTCGGGCTGGCCATCCTGTTCTACGGCGGCCTCGCCACCGGCGTGCTGATGGCCGGCGTGGCTGGCCAGGGTGCGGCCGGGTTGTCGTCGTTCCTGTTCGGCTCACTGACCTCGGTGAGCGAGGGCGACGTCATCCTCATCGTCGTGCTCGCCGTCCTCATCCTCGCGCTCACGATCGGCTTGGCCCCGCGCCTGTTCGCCATCTCCGTCGACGAGAACTACTCGCGGGTGCTGGGCATCAAGGTGAAGACCCTCAACCTGCTGGTGGTGGTGCTCGCCGCCGTGACGGTCACCATCTCGATGCGCACGGTGGGCCTGCTGCTGATCAGCGCCCTCATGGTGATCCCGGTGGCGACGGCGCAGCAGTCGTTCGTTGGCTTCACGGCCTCGTTCTTCGGCGCCATGGGCATCGGCGCGCTCGCCGCGGTGGGCGGCACCATCGGCTCGTTCTACCTCGACACCGCCACCGGCGCCACGATCGTCGTGACCGCCATCGTCCTGCTGGCGTTGTCCTGGCTGCTCGGCCGCTGGCTGCGCAGGCCCGATCGGTTCATTCCCTACGTGGAGGACCACGGCCAGCACCCGCACGAACCGGCGGAGAACCACGACGACTCCCACGCCCACCATCCGGGCGTTAGGGTGATTCAGCATGGCGACCACCTCGACTACGTCCACGACGGGCACCGCCACGCCCGCCACGGAGACCACTATGACGAGCACTAAGCCCCAGACCCGGCAGACGTGGCAGCGCGCGGCCATCCGCGATCTGCTGCACGGCGGCGAGGAGTTCCGCACGGCGCAGCAGGTCCACGATCAGCTGCGCGACGGCGGCGCGAAGGTGGGGCTCGCCACGGTCTACCGGGCGTTGCAAGCCATGGCCGAGGCCGACGAAGTCGACGTGCTGCGCACCCCTGAGGGCGAGGCCGCCTATCGCTCCTGTTCCCGCGGCCACCACCACCACCTGGTGTGCCGTTCGTGCGGCTACTCCGTCGAGATCCACCCGGAGGCCATGGAGAAGTGGGCCGCCGACATCGCCCAGGAGCACGGCTTCACCGACACGGGGCACGAACTGGAGATCTTCGGTCTCTGCCGCTCCTGTTCCTAGGACGAGTTGCGCACCACCAACTCCGGGTCGAGCACCACACGCTCCACCCCGCCGCCCAGCACGATCCGCATGGCCGTCCGGCCCATCTCGGCGCGGGGCTGGGCCACCGTCGTCAACTGCGGGCGCAGCAGCACTGCGAGGTCGGTGTCGTCGTAGCCGACCACGGCAAGGTCGTCCGGCACGCGCCGCCCCTCGTCGGACGCGGCCCCCAGCAACCGGGCCGCCGCCCGGTCATTGGATGCGAACACCGCCGTCACGTCGGCACAGCATCCCTGCAGGTGGCGGCTCACCACCGGGCTGAGCCCGTGCTCCCGCATGAGGGCCGAGTACGCCTCGGCGCGAACGCACGACGTGCGCGACTGCGTGGCCTGGAAGAAGCCGATCCTGCGGTGACCGCGCTCGATGAGGTGCTCCACCGCCTGCCTGGCCCCGGTCTCGTCATCGGTGCGCACCTGGCTGACGTGTTCTGGAAGCTCGTAGGGGTTGCCGACGACGACGGTGGGGGCCTGCAGGCCTGCCTCCGCCACCATCTGCACCGGGACGTGGGCCGAGACCACCACGAAGCCATCCAGCCCGAGGCACATCATCTCCTCGAGCCGCGCAGCCAACTGGTCAGGCGAGCGACGGCCGTGGCTGAGCACCACGCTGAGCCCCTGCTCGCCGGCCGCATCCTCCAGAGCCTCGACCAGCTCGGTGTTGTGCGGGTTGTCCAACTCGTTCAGCAGCACCCCGATGAGGTTGGTGCGCCCCCGTACCAGCGCGCGGGCCCATCGGTTGGACCGGTACCCGATCCTGTCCGCCACCTCGAGGATCCGCTGGCGGGTGGCGGCACTGACGCCGGGATCGTCGCGGATCGCCAACGACACGAGTGACTTCGACACGCCGGCGGCGCGTGCGACGTCGATGATCGTGGGGGCTCCACTGCTGCTCATGTCCCCATCCTACGCAATTTCTGGAGCGTTCCAGACACGTTCACACGTCGTTCACCTTCCCGCAACCCTGCACCCGTAGCGTCCGGACTAGAACGTTCCAGAAGTGCTGGTAACAGGGAGAAGGGGACTCGATGTATCCACTGCCGGATGCGCTGCTGCTCGACTTCGGGGGCGTGGTGGTCGAGACCCACAAGAGGGCTTCGGGGCCCGCCGAGATCGCCGCACACCTCCAGGGACTCCTGGCGCGC
>DYZF01000116.1 GCA_020741375.1 Tessaracoccus flavescens | reverse complement strand
CTAAGTACAACGAGACCGATATCAAGTCTGCCGACGGAACAACGGTGCTGGTGCCCGCACGCACCCGTGTCACTGACGTCTACTCGCCCGCGGCTGACATCATCGCTGCCGGAGCGACCACGAGCGAGCGGCTACGACGGCATGCCACCACCGTCTACGACGAGGGCGCACCTGAGCCGGGGATGTCGCTGGCCACGACAGAGACTGTGACCGCTGAGCGCCTTCCCCCGTTATCTGCTGGAACTGGCTCGCGCGTGGAGCCCGGACGCCGATCGCGCCGTGTGGCTGCAGGAGGTGGGCGCCCCCACGTCTCCGACGCCGATGCGCCTGCCTTCGTCAACGCCACCATCGACGCGGTCATCGACACCACGGGCCTCGAGGCCATCACCTGGTGGTGCAGCCACGACGTGAGCCCAGAGCTGCTGGATTTCCCCGCGCTGGAGTACGCGCTCGGGCTGTTCGATTCGTCCGGCAAGCCGAAGGCCGAAGCCATGCTGTTGGCCGAGCGGATCCCAGACCTGCGAGCCGCCCAGCCGCGCCCCACCACCGGCAGCCTCACGTTCAGCGCCGACTGGGAGACCGGGGCCGGCCGCTCCACCACGGGCCCGCTCGGCGACCTGTTCGCCGAATGGGTCCAGCGGTGGATCGACGGCGAACGCCCGGCCTTGGAGCGGGTGGAGCCCTAGATCCGGGTGACCGGTTCCTGGCCGAAGCCCGGCGAGTCGATGACGGCCAGCACGGCCGCCGCGGCGTCGTCCGGGCTCGCCAGCTGACCGGTCTCCTTGTACTCGATGAACTGTTCGCGCCCGGGGAAACCCTCGTTGCCGCGGATGGAGGCCTGCATGTCGGTGTCGACGATGCCCGGTGCGATCGCGGCGGCGCGGACGCCGTCGGTGGCTTCGGCGGCCAGCGTGGAGGCGTGCATGTCGACGGCGGCCTTCGTGGCGCAGTAGACGGACCAGCCCTCGATGGCGCGGCGACCGGCGCCGCTGGAGATGTGCGCCACCCGCACGGGGACGCCGTCGGGGCGCTGCGCCAGCACCGCTTCGGTCAGCAGGATCGGTGCCGTGACGTTGAGGTTGACGGCGGTGACCACATCCGCCGCCTTGCCCTGGCCGACGGGGACGCCAGGCCCCACCGCGGCCGCGTTGTTGATGAGGAGCACGTCGGTGGCGTCGGCTAGGAACGTGCGGAGGGTGCCGCCGTCGAGCCACTCAACCAGTGCCTCGGGGGACGACAGGTCCAAGCCGGAGGAGCGGGAGAGCCCGAGAACGGACCAGCCGCGGCTCTCGAGCTGGGTGACTAGCGCCTGCCCGAGGCCGCGGCTGTTGCCGGTGATGATCGCCTTGTTCATAAGGGCGACCCTAGTGGCTCACTCCTTCACGGCACCCGCGGAGGAGTTCATGATGCGCTTCTGGAAGATGAAGAACAGCACGGCCACGGGGATGGTCATCAGCGCTGCGGCGCCCAGCTTCAGCGGGAACTGGTTGCCTTGGCCGAGGCCGCCCGAGGTGAGGCTGCCGACGCCGCGAGTCAGCGTCGTCAGTTCCGGATCCTGAGTGGCGATGATGAAATGCGCGTACTCGTTCCACGAGCCCTGGAAGACGCACGACACCGCGATCATCATCGACGGCCTCCTCCGCGACGGCTACGCCGACGAGGCCGCGGAACTCGCCGCGCAACTGCTTCGCGCCGCCGAGGGCGTCAACTATCGCCTTCCCGAACTTTTCGGCGGGCAAACCCCGGACGAGGCGTTCCCGCCCGCGCCGTACCCGGCGTCGTGCCGGCCGCAGGCGTGGGCGGCGGCCAGCGCCGTCACGATCGCTCGTGCGCTGGGCGGCCTGGCCTAGCCAGCGCCCCCGTCGCTACTGCTGGCCGACGGCGTCGCGGGCGTCCTCGAACGCCTTGATCGCCACGTCCAGATCCTCGCGGGTGAGCGCGGCGGACATCTGCGTGCGGATGCGCGCCTGGCCCTTGGGTACGACGGGGTAGGAGAACGCCCGCACGTACACGCCGCGGGCGAGCACCTCGTCGGCCATCTGGGCGGCGACCACCGCGTCGCCGATCATCACCGGCACGATCGCGTGATCCGATTCGGGGATCTCGAAGCCGCGGGCGGCCATCTGCTCGCGGAAGTAGGCGGTGTTGTCGTTGAGCTGATCGAGCAGCTCCGAGCTCTCCTTCAGCAGTTCCAGCGTGGCCAACGCCGCTGCGGCGATCGACGGCGCCAGCGAGTTGCTGAACAGGTACGGGCGGGAGCGCTGGCGCAGCATCTCGACGACCTCAGCGCGGGCGCACGTGTAGCCACCGGACGCGCCTCCCAGCGCCTTGCCGAGGGTGCCGGTGACGATGTCGACGCGATCCTGCACGCCGAAGCGTTCCGGGGTGCCCGCGCCGGTGGGGCCGACGAAGCCGACGGCGTGCGAATCGTCCACCATGACCAGAGCGCCGTACTTCTCGGCGAGGTCGCAGATCTCGTCCAGCGGCGCGACGAAGCCGTCCATCGAGAAGACGCCGTCGGTGACGACGATCTTGAACCGGGCGTCCTGCGCGGCCTGCAGCTGGGCCTCAAGGTCTGCCATGTCGCGGTTCTTGTAGCGGTAGCGGGCCGCCTTGCTGAGGCGGACGCCGTCGATGATGGAGGCGTGGTTCAGCTCGTCGGAGATGATCGCGTCCTCGGCGCCGAACAGCACCTCGAATAGGCCGCCGTTGGCGTCGAAGCACGACGAGTAGAGGATGGTGTCCCAGCCGTCCTGACCGGGGTGGAGGAAGCGGGTGAGCTCGCCCTCGAGCTTCTGGTGCAGGGTTTGGGTGCCGCAGATGAACCGCACCGACGCCATGCCGAAGCCCCAGTCGTCGAGGGCCTTCTTGGCGGCGTCGATCAGCACCGGCGAATCGGCCAGACCGAGGTAGTTGTTGGCGCACAGGTTGAGCACCTCGCGGCCGTCGACGACGCCGATCTTCGCGGCCTGCGGCGTGGTGAGCGCCGCCTCCTCCTTGTAGAGGCCCTGCTCGCGCAGGCCGGCGAGCTCGGTCTTCAGATGATCCAGAATCTGCATGTTCACTCCCAGTTGAGGATGACCTTGCCGGAGCGGCCGTCGGAGGCGACGGCGAACGCCTCGGCGTGGTCGGTGTAGTTGAAGCGGTGGGTGATGACGCCGGAGATGTCGAGGCCGGAGCCGATCAGCGAGCTCATGGCGTACCAGGTCTCGAAGATCTGGCGGCCGGTGACGCCCTGCAGGGTCAGCATGCTGAAGATGACCTTCGCCAGATCGATCGGCACCTCGCGCGTCGGCGTGCCCAACAGCGCGATGCGGCCGCCGTGCACCATGTGATCGATCATCGACGTGAGGGCCGACGGGGCGCCCGACATCTCGAGGCCGATGTCGAAGCCTTCCTTCATGCTGATGCGCTGGTAGATGTCGCCGATGTCCTCGCGGCCCACGTTGAGCGTGTGCTTGAGGCCGAGGCTTTCGGCCAGCGCGAGCCGCTCGTCGAACATGTCGGTGAGCACCACGTTGCGGGCGCCTTGGAACTGGGCGACGAGCGCGGCCATGATGCCGATGGGCCCGGCGCCGGAGACCAGCACATCCTCCGCGAGGCAGGGGAACTGGAGGGCGGTGTGGACGGCGTTGCCGAACGGGTCGAAGATGGCCGCGACATCCGGGTCGATGCCCGGCTGATGCACCCACACGTTGGCGGCCGGCATGGCGAAGTATTCGGCGAAGGCGCCGTCGACGTGGTAGCCGATGCCCTGTGTGTTGCCGCAGAGGTGGCGCTTGCCGGCGAGGCAGGCGCGGCAGCGGCCGCACACGTAATGCCCCTCGCCGGAGACGAACTGGCCAACTTCAAGGTCGGTGACGAGCGAGCCCACTTCGACGATGTCGCCGCAGAACTCGTGGCCGATGATGCGCGGTGTCTTCACCGTCTTCTCGGCCCAGCCGTCCCACTTCTCGATGTGGACGTCGGTGCCGCAGATGCCGGTCTTGCGGACCTTGATCAGCACCTCGTTCGGGCCCACCGTCGGCTCGGGGACCTCAATCAGATCCAACCCCACGCCCGGGGCGGTCTTGACCAGCGCTTTCACGGTGGGCCTTCCTGTGCACGGTTCGTCAGCTTCGACGAACTCTGAGAGCCGACGTTACTAGTTCAGAGTGGCCAGTGCTCGGGAGGGTCTTCGCCGACGCGCCCATCGATCATCGTGCTGATCAGATGGGCGTGCCGGGCTTTGGTGGGGTGGGTGGTTACAGCGAGTTGGCGATCTCGACGATGGCCTTGCCGAAGGCTTCTGGCTTGCTGAACATGGGCCAGTGGCCGGAATCGAGGTCGACGTAGGTGAGCTTCTGCGCCTGCTCGAGCTCGGGCAGGTGGCCGGCCTTGAGCCACTCCTGCGCGTCTTCCGGTGAGTATTCGGGGCACACCATGGTCACCGGGATTTGGTGGCGGTCCGGGTTCTCGTAGTGCACTGGCGCGGAGACGACGCCCTCGGGGACGCCGTGCATCTGGGCGGCGATGCGATCGCGCATCTCGTGGGGGATGTCGTCGGAATCGGGGCCCTCGAAGGCCTCCCAGCCGGGGAACATGAGGACGCCGTCGGTGGGCTTGAGGCCGCTGAAGTAGGGGTTGCCCTCGGCTTCCGGCATGCCGCCGACCATGGCGACGCCGGCCACCTTGTCGGGCATCCGATCTGCGCCGAGCCAGGCGAGGGTCGCGTGGCCCGAGTGGCCCACCACGAGGGCGGGGGCGTCGAGCGAATCGAGGCAGGACCGCAGGGCGTTGAGCTGGTCGTCGAGCGTGGCCTCGGGGCCGCCGTCGCCCTGGCCGGGGAGCGTCATGGGGAGGGGGTTGTGGCCGCCGCCCTTGATGTGGGGGAGCACGTCGTCCCACGCGCGGCCGTCGAGCCACAGTCCGGGGATGAGGATGATGTCCATGGGTCCGCCTTTGTTCGGGTGCTGACGAGAACGCTATAGACCCGCGGTTTCACTTGTCGATGGGATCGTCTGGGAAAACTGCCACTCGATGGGGTCTCTCCCTGCAAAAACGGGTGAGAGACCCCATCGAGTGGCAGTTTTCCCAGATCACGTGACGGGGCTAGTCGTCGCGACCCCGAAGTGCCCCGCGCAGGCGCTCGCGATGCAGCGCCGCGACCGCAGCCAGATCGATGCCCGCCGGGCACACCTTCACGCACTCCCCATAGGTGGAGCACGGGCCAAACTCAGCCTCGACGGCGTCCACCATGGCCCGCGCGCGGCGGCCGCGCTCCGTCGACGGCTGCGGCAGCAGCGCCAGATGCGCCACCTTCGCGCCGGCGAACAGGTGTGCCGACCCGTTGGGGCACGCCGCCACGCAGGCACCGCAGCCGATGCAGGCGGCGAAATCGAGCGCGAGCTCGGCGTCGGCGTGAGTCACCGGCAGCGCGTCGGCGTCGGGCGCCTTGCCTGCATTCACCGCGACCGTGCCGCCCGCCGCGGCCAGACGATCCAGGGCTGAGCGGTCGACGACGAGGTCGCGGACGACGGGGAACGAGGCTGAGCGCAGCGGCTCGATCCGCAGGCGCTTGATGTCGCCGAACGCGCGCAGGTGCTGGCGGCACGACGGCGTGTTCGGCACGGGGCCGTGCGGGACGCCGTTCACGGTCACGCCACAGGCGCCGCAGATGCCCTCGCGGCAGTCGGATTCGTAGGCCACAGCCTCGCCGCCGCCGTCGACGATCTGCTGGTTGAGCAGGTCGATCACATCGAGCAGCGACGCGTTGGGGCTGAGTTCGTCGAGTTCGTGGCGCTCCCAGTGGCCCTTGTCGAGTGGATCCGACTGCCGCCACACCTCAATTGCGAGCTTCATCGGTAATCCCTCTCCTGCAGCTTGACGGCGCTGAACCGCAGCGGTTCCCGGTGCCGGATCGGCGGCGACCCGTGTTGCCACACGCTGGTGAAGGCCCAACGCTTGTCGTTGCGTTTCGCCTCGCCGGAGCTGGTTTGGTGTTCCTCACGGAAGTGGGCGCCGGCGGACTCCTCGCGGTCGAGGGCGTCGAGGCACATCAGGTGCCCCAGATCGAGGAAGTCGGCCACCCGCCCTGCTTCCTCCAGTTCCTGGTTGAGCCGGTCCGCGGTGCCGGGGACTCGGAGGTCGGTCCAGAACCGTTCCCTCAGTTCGGCGATCGCGGCGATCGCCGTCGACAACCCCTCGGCGGTGCGGCCGAAGCCGCAGCCGGCGTAGAGGATTTCGCCGAGCTCGCGGTGGAAGGTGGACGCGCGGGTTGTGCCGCCGATCGACAGCAGCTCATCGACGCGGGCCCGCACCTCGGCCACCGCCGAGTGGGCCACCGGGGAGTCCTCGCCCAACAGCTCCTCGCCCCGGACGCCCGCCAGATAGTTGGGCACCGACAGCGGCAGCGTGAACCAGCCGTCGACGCACGCCGACAGCAGCGAGTTCGCGCCCAGCCGGTTGGCGCCGTGATAGCCGGAGCCGGCCTCGCCGCCGACGAACAGGCCGGGGATGGAGGTCATGAGGTCGAAATCCGACCACAGCCCACCCATCGTGAAGTGCGCCGCGGGGGCGATCCGCATCGGCTCGGTGTACGGATCCTCGCCGGTGACGTCGGAGTACATGTGGAAGAGGTTCCCGTAGCGCTCCTCGATCGTGGCCCGCCCAACGCGCGCGATGGCGTCGGAAAAATCCAGATAGACGGAGTTGCGCAGCGGGCCGACGCCGTGGCCGGCGTCGATCATGCGGCGGGCGGCGCGCGAGGAGATGTCGCGCGGGGCGAGGTTGCCGTAGGCCGGGTATTGGCGCTCGAGGTAGTAGTCGCGTTCGGTCTCGGGGATGAGCAGCGGGGCGCGGTCGTCGCCGGGGCGAACCGGCACCCAGATCCGACCGTCGTTGCGCAGCGATTCGCTCATCAGCGTCGTCTTCGACTGGTGCGGCGAATCCACTGGCAGCGCGGTGGGATGGAACTGGACGAACGACGGCGACGCCAGGTGCGCGCCGCGGAGGTGGGCCCGCCAAGCGGCGCTCGCGTTGGAGTGCCGGGCCAGCGTCGAATGGAAGAACACCGAGCCGTAGCCGCCTGTGGCCAGCACGACGGCGTGGGCGGAGTAGGCGCGGACGTCGCCGGTGACGAGGTTTCGGGCCACGATGCCGCGGGCGCGTCCGCCGTCGACGATGAGGTCGAGCATTTCGTGGCGCGTGTGCAGCGTGATCTTGCCCGCGTGAACCTGACGCAGCAGAGCCTGTGCGGCCGCGACCTGCAACTGCTGGCCCGTCTGCCCGCGGGTGTAGTAGGTGCGCGACACCTGCACGCCGCCGAACGAGCGGGTGGCGAGCATGCCGCCGTACTCGCGGGCGAACGGGGCGCCGATGGCGTTGAGGTGGTCGATGACGCGGACGGATTCCTCGCCGAGTCGGTAGGCCTCGGCCTCGCGGCCGCGGAAGTCGCCGCCCTTGACGACGTCGATGACGAAGCGCTCAAGGGAGTCGTTGTCGACGGCGCGCGCCCGGGCCGCGTTGATGCCGCCCTGGGCGGCGACGCTGTGCGCTCGGCGTGGGGCGTCGTGGTAGGTGAACACCTCCACCTCGTAACCCAGTTCGGCTAGCGCGGCGGCGGCGCCTGAGCCGGCGAGACCCGTGCCGACGACGATGACCTTCAGGTGTCGTCGGTTGGTGGGGGAGACCAACTTGTAGGACAGCTTGCGGGCGGCCCAGGCTTCGGCTGGCGGGACGTGGGGGACGCGGGCGTCGACATCGTGGCCGGTGCGGCGGAGTCGGTTCACGTTCATGACAGAACTCCTAGCCAGACGGCGATCGGCAGGGTTGCGTTGCCGAGCGCGATGACGATGGCGACGGCGTACGCCACCACCTTCCACACCCGGCGGACGCGCGGCGCCGTGACCCCGACGTCGTTGGCCGTGGTCCAGAGGCCGTGGGCGAGGTGCGCGGCGAGCGCGACCATCGTGAGCAGGTAGAACCCTCCGGCCAGCGGTCGCTGGAAGCTGGTGACGGTGTTCTGGAAGGCGAAGGATTCGGTGGGGGTGGCGTGCTGGTAGGTGGCGGCGCCAAAGATGCCGAGGGTGAGATCCAGCAAGTGGAAGACGATGAACGCCAACAGGAGGATGCCGGTCCAGGGCATCGAGCGGGCGCCGAGCGCGAAGTAGGAGCCGCGACGGTGCGGCCCGCGGAAGCGTCGACCGCGGGCCCACAGGATCGCTGACGCGCCGACGTGCGCCACCAACGCGACCGCGAGCACCACGCGCATGATCCACAGCAAGCCCTCGTGGGGGAGGAGCGGGTAGAAGGCGTTGCGCAGCCAGAACGAGTAACTGTTGTAGGCGTCGGCGCCGGCGTAGGCCTTGAGGTTGCCGTACATGTGGATGCCGACGAACGCGGCGAACAGCCAGCCCGTGACGGCCATGGTGATTTTGAGCGCGAAGCTGGTGATGGCGGGGCGCCGCGGTGCGCGGCGGGCCGGGGAACTGCGTTTGGTCGCCGTGGACATGGGCCTCACTCCTTGGCGATCCAGTCTAGGTAACGCGGGTTTGGCCGCATGCCCTGCCCCGGTATCTGTGCCGACTCTGGGCTGAGGTCAGCGGCCGCGGAGGCGATCGAGGTCGCGGCGTTCGCGCTTGGTGGGGCGGCCTGTGCCGCGGTCGCGGACGGCCACCTTCCCCATCATCTCGGGGATCGGCTTGGGCTTTTCTGGCGTGCGGTCACGGTAGGCGGCTTGCGCCAGCGGAGCGCCGACGCGCTTGACGAGCGTGGAGTCGACGACCTCCACCAGTTTGTCTTCATGGTCGGCTTGGCGCACCCGGATCACCTGCCCCGGGACCACCTCTTGCGACGCCTTGGCCAGCTTGTCGTCGACGCGCACGTGCCCGCCGCGTACTGCCGCGGTCGCGAGCGAGCGGGTCTTGTAGAGCCTGACGGCCCAGAGCCAAGCGTCGAGTCGAGCCATGGGGCGAGTTTACGCGGCTGCTCGGGGGAGCGAGTTTGTCCTTGGAGCGCGCACAAACCTTAGCTATTCGGCACGGATCGGATACATATGTCCAATCCGTGCCAAATAGCTACGCGTTGTGCAGGGCCGCGCGTGCAGGCGTCAGCCAGCGAAGCCGTTCGGGTTGTTCGACTGCCAGCGGTAGGTGTCGACGCACGCGTCCGCGACCGACTTCTTCGCGCTCCAGCCCAACTCCGAGTGGGCCTTGTCGACGTTGGCGTACGACGCCGCGACGTCGCCGGGGCGGCGCGCCACGATCTCGTAGGGGATCTCCTTGCCGGCGGCGTCTTCGAAGGCCTTGACGATCTCCAGCACCGTCGACGGGTTGCCCGTGCCCAGGTTCCAGACGTGGTAGCCGTCGTTGTTGGCCAGGTAATCGAGGGCAGCGAGGTGCCCTGCGGCCAGGTCGACGACGTGGATGTAGTCGCGCGCGCCGGTGCCGTCGGAGGTGTCGTAGTCGTCGCCGAAGATCATCAGCTTCTCCCGGCGGCCCGCCGCGACCTGCGCCACGAACGGCAGCAGGTTGTTCGGGATACCCTTCGGGTCCTCTCCGATGCGGCCGGACTCGTCGGCTCCGATCGGGTTGAAGTAGCGCAGCACCGCGACCCCCAACGCCGGGTTGGCCGCCGCCGCGTCCTCCAGCACCTGCTCCAGCATGTGCTTGGTGCGGCCGTAAGGGTTGGTGGCGCCGGTGGGCGCGGTCTCGGTGAACGGCGGCTCGGACATCTCGCCGTAGACGGTGGCGGAGGAGGAGAAGACGATGCGGTTGCAGCCGTGCTTCTCCATGGTCTCCAGCAGGGTGATGGTGGAGCCGAGGTTCTCGCGGTAGTAGGTCAGCGGGATCTCAGTGGATTCGCCCACGGCCTTCCAGCCGGCGAAGTGGATCACGGAATCCGGCTTGAAGCTGGCGAAGGCGGCGTCGAGCTTTGCCTCGTCGCGCACGTTGGCCTCGACGAACTCGGCCTCGCGCCCAGCGAGCTCAGCGACGCGGCGCAGCGATTCCTCGGAGGAGTTGGACAGGTCGTCAACCACCAGAACGTCGTGGCCCGCGCGGAGCAGGGCGAGGGTGGTGTGGGAGCCGATGTAGCCGGCGCCGCCGGTGACGAGAACGCGCATGAAGGTCCTTTCTCTGTGCACGTCCAACCCTAGACCCCGGGGCCCCTGCGACCACCGTCGTCGCCGACGGTGAGCACAGGGGTCGCGCACTTAGGGCCATCGGGTGTGGGGTGTCACACCGCCGTCCCCGAAGGCGCGCACTTGGTACCCGCGGTTGAACGGTGTCCCGCCGTCGCCGACGGTGCCCCGTCGGACAGCTCCGACCTCAGCGGCCAGAGATCGTCTCGCGCACCTGCTTGCGCAGCACCTTGCCCAGCATCGACTTCGGCAGCTCATCCACCTCGACGAAGCTGCGCGGCACCTTGTAAGCCGCCAGCCGCTCCTTCGCCCAGGCCCGGATGCCCGCGACGTCGAGCCTCGCGCCGTCGCGCATCACGACGGCGGCCGCCACCTGCTCGCCGGATTCGGTCTGCATGCCCACGACGGCGATGTCCTCGATGTCCGGGTGGTCGCGCAGCACATGTTCCACCTCCGACGGCGCCACGTTGAAACCGCCGGTGACGATGATCTCCTTGAGGCGGTCGACGATGGTGGTGAAGCCGTCCTCATCCACGACGACGACGTCGCCGGTGCGCAGCCAGCCGTCGGGGAGCAGCGCCTTCGCCGTCTCTTCCGGGGCGTTCCAGTAGCCGGAGAACACCTGCGGGCCCTTCAGCAGGAGCTCACCCTCTTCGCCCTGGGCCACCTCGCGGGTGGGGTCTTCGGGGTCGACGACCTTCATCAGCGTCGACGGGAACGGCACGCCGATCGTGCCGGTGCGCCGCGTCGGCCAGAACGGGTTGCCCAGCGCGACCGGCGCCGTCTCCGTCAGGCCGTAGCCCTCGACGAGCAGGCCGCCGGACACCGACTCCCACAGCTCCACGATCGGGTCCGTCAGCTTCATCGCGCCTGAGATGCAGAACTTCGCCGACTTCAGCGACACCTTCCGCTCCTTCGCACGCTTCGCCGTCTTCTCGTAGATCGGCGGGACGGCGCAGTACACCGTCGGCGGGCGCTTCTTCGCGGCGTCGAGCACCATGTCGACGTCAAAGGTGGGGAACAGCACGAGGCGACCCTGCTTGAGGATGCCGAACGTCAGGTACAGCGTCATGCCGAACGCGTGGAACATCGGCAGGACGGCGTAGATCACCTCGCGGCCGTCCTTGGCGTCCTTCATCCACGCGGCGCCCTGCAGCGCGTTGGCGTAGAGGTTGCGGTGGCTCAGCATCGCGCCCTTGAAGGCTCCCGTGGTGCCGGAGGTGTATTGCACGACGGCGAGGTCGGTGGAGGCGGGCAATGCGGCCTTGACTGGGGCAGACGTGCGGAGCAGGTCGCGCCAGGGGAGTGCCCCGGGGGTGGGCTGGTGCAGCCGATTGCGGGTTGCGGCTAGCTTCGGCACCGGCAGCTGCAGAGCCAGGCGCTTCACCGTCGGGAAAGCCTCGAGCATGTTGACGGCGATGACGGTGTCCAGCGTCGGCAGCTTGGGCACGGCGACGTCCCAACAGATCGCGACGGTGGCGCCGTGGTCGGCGAACATGGTGCCCAGTTCGGCGGCGGTGTAGAGGGGGTTGTGCTCGACGACGACGGCGCCCAGCCGAAGGATCGCGTAGAACGCGACGACGTGCTGCGGGCAGTTGGGGAGGATGATGGCGACGCGGTCGCCGGGCTTGACCCCGACGGCCTCGAGGCCGGCGGCTGCGCGGTCGACCTGCTCGGCCAACTCGGCGTACGTGGTTTCCGCGCCGAAGAACTCCATCGCGATGCGCTTGCCGCCGGCCTTCGTGGCGCGCTCGAACATGGCGCTCAGCGGCTCGTCCGGAAGGTCGATCTCGGCCGGGACACCCGGCTGATAGTTCTTGGTCCACGCGGGTGCAGTCATGTCTCCATTCTTATCCCACGGTGGAGGGGGGCCTGGATGCGGGCCCCGATTGCTCGCTCGGGCCGCCCAAGTTGCGCCGCAAGTCGACGGTGGGTGTCCTCCCGGGGTGGAACGCCAGCGATGTGGTGTGGTGCCGGCGTTTGGCGAGGTCGCAGCGGACGGTTGCGACATAACAGTGAGCTATTCGGCACGGATCCCATATACCGAATCCGTGTCATATAGCTCCCCGTTATGTTGCAAGGGTGCGCGGTGCGGGTCGGTGGGGGGCTACTTGCGGTGCGGCGGAGGTGGGGAGAAGGCCCCATCCCCGTCACGCTCGCCCCAACCACGGTCCACAGACCACCCACGAGATGTCGATACGCCCGGCGACTGCGTCGCGCGGGCTACTCAATCACCGGGATTGTGGGCGCAACCAGCGGCGGTGCGCAGCCAATCAGCGGGCGGGTGCCCTTTGTCAGCAGCTCGCGACGTTCTCGCGGGCGTTCTGCTCAGGGAGCCAGGTGTGGGCGCCGGGGATTTCGATAC
>DYZF01000115.1 GCA_020741375.1 Tessaracoccus flavescens | reverse complement strand
GCTCACGATTCGTCCTTGTAATAGGCGAGGAAGATGTCTTCGAGATCCGCCTCTTGCGTGTGGAGATCGCGGATGCGCACGCGCGGGCTCACCGCACCGAGGAGATCTTCCATGTCGCCGTCGAAATCAAGCAGGAGGCGGTCGGGGTGGAGATCGACGTCGCGCACTCCGGCGACGCCGTCGAGGTCTTCGCGCTGCAGGATGCCGTCGAAATCGATCTCGATTCGGCGCATGCGCTTGCGGCGGAGGCCGGCCACCGCTTCGACGGTGATGAGGTGGCCCTTTCGGATGATGCCTACTCGGTCTGCGACGCGCTCCACCTCGGACAGGGTGTGGCTGGAGAGGAACACGGTGCGCCCGTCGTCGGCCACCTCACGCATCATCTTCCAGAACTCGTGCTGCACCAGCGGGTCCAAGCCTGAGTTGGGCTCGTCGAGGATCAGAAGATCTGGCTTGTGCATGAAGGCGGCGATGAGGCCCACCTTCTGCCGGTTACCGGTGGACAGCTCACCGACGCGCTTGTCGAGGACCGCATCGAGCCGTTCGGCCAGCTCGTCGACGAAGCCCCACTCCACTCCCCCGCGCAGGGAGGCGAAGAACTTGAGCGTGTCGCGGCCGGTCATGCCCGGCCACAGCGCGAGGTCTGCGGGCAGATAGCCGAGCCGACGGCGATGTTCCACCTCGCGGGGTGGGGCGCCGAGCACGGTGGCGCTGCCCGACGTGGGGTTCAGTTCGCCCATCAAGACGCGGATCGCCGTGGACTTGCCGGCACCGTTGGGGCCGAGAAATCCGAAGACCTCCCCGGCGTGAACGTCGAGGTCGAGGTCCACCAACGCCGGGAAACTCCCGTAATGCTTGGTGAGCGTGGAGGTGACGATGGGGCTAGTCATGGGAGCCTTCCTTGAGGGACTCGATGAGGGAGCTGTACTGATCCAGAACGTGGGGGTGCAGCATGCTGGAGAAGATCTCCATCTGCACCAACAGGTAACGCGGGAACCCGGGCTGATCGCTGAGCTGGGCTGAGCGGACATCGACGTCAAGGTGACGGCTCAGGTGCCGGTGCAGCACAAGGGAGCCGAGCGCGAAGATGCTCACCATCGCCGCGCGGGCGCTCTCGTCCTTGCTCTCAAGCAGCATCCCCGCTTCGACGCCGGCCTCGATGTACTCCCGGGCGTCGGCGATGATCAGATCAACCAGCGCGCTGATCCCGGGGCTGTCCTCCCCCAGACGCATCGCGAGATATCCCATGACGTGGTCGCTGCCCGTGGCCCGGACGGCGGAGAGTGCGTCGAAGCCGCCCCCTGCGGCGATCGCACGTTCCTTGCCCTCACGGATGCGGGCGGCAATGTGGTGGTCACAGGCCTCAATCAGCTTCGCCATCGATCCGAAGTGATGCCTGATGAGCCCCAGCGAGGCGTCGGCCCGCTCGGCCACCGCCCGCGCCGTGGCCGCAGGCAGCCCACCCTCGGCCACGAGTGCGATCGCGGCGTCGCGTAGCCGGGCTTTGGTGGTGCGGTCGTCGGTCATGATACGAGCGTATCATTTGCTATACATGCGTTCAACAGGTTCGCAGGCGTACGATCCGGGCATGCGCATCGTCATCACCGGCGCCTCCGGCAAGGCCGGCCAAGCCACACTCAAACACTTCACGGAGTCGGGTTCCCACGAGGTCATCGCCACCGACGTCGCCCCACGCCCCCACTGGTACTCAGGCACGTTCCTTCGCGCTGACCTCACCCAGTACGGAGAGGCGGCAGACGTGCTGACCGGCGCGGACGCCGTCGTCCACCACGCCAACATCCCCGCGGACGGAGTCTTCTCCGACACCCACACCCTCAATGCGAACCTGTTGATGAACAACAACGTGTTCATGGCGGCCTGGAAGCAGGGGTTGCAGCGCGTGGTCTACGCCTCGAGCGAGACAACTCTTGGACTGCCCTTCGATGAGGTCCGCTACCTGCCCATCGACGAGGCGCACTACCCGCTGCCGAACTCGACGTACTCGCTGAGCAAGGTAATGACCGAGACCATGGCGGATCAGGTGTCGCGGTGGGCCGGCATCCC
The DNA here is from genome assembly GCA_020741375.1 of Tessaracoccus flavescens. Lineage (GTDB taxonomy): Bacteria > Actinomycetota > Actinomycetes > Propionibacteriales > Propionibacteriaceae > Arachnia > Arachnia flavescens_A. The sequence continues at coordinate 3,708 of DYZF01000115.1, read as the reverse complement.
GTTCATCGGATTGCGGTTCTCTAACATCTTCACGGTCGAGGACTACGCTCAGCAGCCGTCGTTCGCGACTGATCCGCAGGCTCGTCGCTGGAACTTGTTCGGCTACATCGACGCCCGGGACGTGGCGCAGTCGTGCGAGGATGCGCTCGAGGCGGACCTAGCCGGGGCACACGCTTTCGTGATCGCGGCCGACGACACCATCCTCGACGTGCCCACCCGCGAGGCCCTAGCCGTGGTGCACCCACAGCTCGCCGTCCCTGACGAGGTGGCCGAGTTCGGCACCTTGCTGAGCAACCGCGCGGCGCACGACGCCATCGGTTTCCGCCCGCAGCATTCGTGGCGCGATGAGGTTGGCCGCGCCTGAGACAATGGGTGCGTGATCGATCCCGAGTTCTACGACCGCGTCGGCGGCGAGGCCACCTTCCGCAAGCTCGTCCACGAGTTCTACAAGGGAGTCGCGGAGGATCCGCCGCTGCGGGAGATGTACCCGGAAGAGGATCTGGGGCCGGCCGAAGATCGACTGCGAATGTTTCTCGAGCAGTACTGGGGCGGGCCCAAGACCTATCAGGAGCAAAGGGGCCATCCGCGCCTGCGGATGCGCCACTTCGAGTTCAAAGTGACCCCGACGCAACGCGACCGGTGGCTGAAGCACATGCTCGCCGCACTGGACACCATCGAGGGCCTCGATCCTGCTGACGACGAGGCCATGCGGGACTACCTCGAGCGCGCCGCCCACTTCATGATCAACAGCGACGACTAACGACGCCAGCCGGGCTGGCGGTGTCAGGGCATGCCAGACGGCGCCGTAATGCGGTGCGCTGAAGAGTGCTAGTCGGCCTGTTCGGCCGCAATCTGCTCATGGTGGCGGACCACCTCTCGGACGATGAACGTCAGGAACTTCTCCGCGAATTCCGGATCCAGATCCGCCTCCGCCGCGAGTGCGCGAAGGCGCGCGATCTGCTGCGCTTCGCGATCTGGGTCTGCTGGCGGGAGGCCCGCCGTCGCCTTCAGCCGCCCCACCCGCTGCGTCACTTTGAACCGCTCCGCCAACAGATGGATCAGCGCGGAATCCATGTTGTCGATGCTGCCGCGCATGCTGCGCAGTTCGGCTAGGGCGTCGTCCATGGTGGCTCCTCGGGTTGTGGAGGAAGTGGTCAGTGGAGGATCAGATCGATCCGCTGGAAGCTCTTGATGTCGGTGTAACCGGTCAGCGCCATGGCCTTCCGGAGCCCGCCGGCGAGATTCATCGTGCCGTCGGGCAGATGCGACGGGCCGAGGACGACCTCTTCAAGCGTTCCCACCTGATCGAAGAACGAGCGCTCGCCGCGCGGGAGGCGCGGGTGCCAGGCTTCGGCGCCCCAGTGCCAGCCGCGGCCCGGGGCCTCGGTGGCGCGGGCCAGCGGCGACCCCACCATGACGGCGTCGGCACCGCAGGCAATCGCCTTGGCAATGTCACCCGAGCGGCCGACGGCGCCGTCGGCGATGATGTGGACGTAGCGGCCGCCGGACTCCTCCAGGTAATCGCGGCGGGCCTCGGCCACGTCTGCGATCGCGGAGGCCATCGGCACCTCGATGCCGAGCACCGACGCGGTGGTGTGCGTGGCTCCGCCGCCGAAGCCGACGAGCACGCCGGCCGCGCCGGAACGCATCAGGTGAAGGGCTGCACGGTAGGTGGCGACGCCGCCGACCAGGACGGGCACGTCGAAGCGGTAAGCGAAATCCTTGAGGTTGAGCGTTTCCTCACCACCGACATGCTCGGCGGAGACGGGGGTGCCGCGGATGACGAAGAAGTCCATCCCGGCCTTCTCCAGGATCGGAGCGAACTCGAGGACGCGTGCGGGCGACAGCGAACCGGCCACCGGGACGCCTGCGTCGCGCAGCTGCGTGAGGCGGTCGCGGATGAGCTCAGGCTTGACCGGCTCGGCGTAGATCTCCTGGAGACGCTTGGTGGCGGTCACCTGATCCGACTGCTGGGTGATCAGGTCATACTGCGCCTGGGGATCCTCGTACCGCGTCCACAAACCGTCGAGGTTGAGCACCCCGAGGCCGCCCATCTGCCCCATCTTGATGGCTGTCTCAGGCGACATGACCGAATCCATCGGCGCCGCGGCGATCGGGACGTCGAAGGAGACGGCGTCGATCTTCCACGTGAGATCGACCTCGTCCTCGCTGCGGGTGCGACGCGTGGGCGCGATGGCCACGTCGTCGAAGCTGTAGGCGTGGCTGGCGCGCTTGCTGCGTCCGAGCTCGTACATGGTTCTCCTCAGCGCTTGCTGTAGTTGGGTGCGTCCGCGATGTTGTGGACGTCGTGCGGGTGGGATTCCTTGAGGCCGGCGGCCGTGATGCGGACGAAGCGGCCGCGCTCGATCAGCTCCGGGATGGTGCGGGCGCCGACGTAGAACATCGACTGATGCAGGCCACCGATCATCTGATGCACCACCGACGACACCGGCCCGCGGTACAGCACCTGACCCTCGATGCCCTCGGGGATCAGCTGATCATCGCTGCTGACATCTGCTTGGAAGTAGCGATCCTTCGAGTAGGACGTCTTGCCACGCGAGCTCATGGCACCCAGAGATCCCATGCCGCGGTACTGCTTGTACTGCTTGCCGTTGATGAAGACGGTCTCGCCAGGGGACTCTTCGCAGCCCGCCATCAGCGAGCCGACCATGACCGAATTGGCGCCGGCGACGAGCGCCTTCGCGATGTCACCCGAGTACTGTAGACCGCCGTCGGCGATCACCGGAACGCCGGCTTCCTTGCAGGCCTGCGCGGCCTCGTAGACGGCCGTCACCTGCGGTACGCCGACGCCCGCTACCACGCGGGTGGTGCAGATGGAGCCCGGACCGACGCCCACCTTCACCGCGTCGACTCCGGCCTCGACGAGGGCCTTGGCGCCATCGCGCGTGGCGATGTTGCCGCCGATGATCTGAACGTGCTTGGTGGCCGGATCGCTCTTGAGGGTGCGGACCATGTCGAGCAGCAGCTTGGCGTGGCCATGCGCCGTGTCGACGACAAGCACGTCGACGCCGGCCTCGATGAGCGTGGTGGCGCGCTGCATGGCGTCGCCGAAGTAGCCGACGGCGGCGCCCACCATGAGGCGACCCTGGCCGTCCTTGGACGCGTGCGGGAACTGCTCCGACTTCACGAAGTCCTTGACCGTGATCAGGCCCGTGAGGCGACCCTCGTCGTCGATGAGCGGGAGACGCTCGCGCTTGTTCTGACGCAGCAGCGCCGTGGCCTCTTCGCGACCGATTCCCTCATGCGCGGTGAACAGCGGCATGGGCGTCATGACCTCGCGCACCTTCGTGGTGGCCCATTCGGCCACCGGCGTGAAGCGGAGGTCGCGGTTGGTGCAGATGCCGAGGAGGTGGTTGCCCTCGTCGACGACCGGGAGGCCGGACACGCGGTACTGACCGCACAGCGCGTCGAGCTCCGCGAGCGTGGCGTCGGGGCCGATGGTGACGGGGTTGGTGATGCGTCCGGTCTGCGTCCGCTTCACCAAGTCAACCTGGTAGGCCTGATCCTCGATGGAGAGGTTGCGGTGAAGGACGCCGAGCCCACCTTGGCGGGCCATGGCGATCGCCATCCGCGATTCGGTGACGGTATCCATGGCCGCGCTGATGAGCGGGATGCGCAGGCTGATCTCCCGCGTGAACTGGGTGGTCGTGTCGATATCTGCGGGCGCGAAGTCTGTCTCGCCGGGCA
>DYZF01000114.1 GCA_020741375.1 Tessaracoccus flavescens | reverse complement strand
GGAAACGTGTTCCAAGTGCCACTCAGCCATCAGGTGGGCCCGATGCGGCTCGACATCGTCACCCCACGCAACATTTCGCGCATCCACGCCAGTGGCCGCAAGATTCACGTCTGGACGGTCGACGACGCCACCACCATGCACCGCCTCATCGACTGGGGAGTTGACGGGATCGTCAGCGACCGCCCCGATTTGCTCAAAGAGGTCCTGCGTGCGCGGGGGATGTGGTCTACTCAGTGACGTGAGGGAACGAATCGCGCGGCCGGTTCGTTGTCACTAGGAACGAAGGAGGCAACATGGCTGACCGTGCACTGCGCGGAGTGGGGCTTGGTTCCAAGACGTTTGAAGACGAGCAAGGCATCGAATTTGCGGAGCGCCAGTCGCTCAGCTTCGACTGCCCCAAAGGACACCACTTCCAGGTGACATTCGCGATGGAAGCAGAATTGCCCACCGAATGGGAATGCAAGAAGTGTGGCCTGATGGCTGTTCGTTCTGACGGCGTGGTTGGCGAAGAAAAGGCCACCAAGCCCACCCGCACACACTGGGACATGCTCCGTGAACGACGCTCGATCCCCGAGTTGGAGGACATCCTCAACGAGCAGCTGACGAAGCTGCGCGAATCTGACCGGATCTACTGACCCGCTACCCTAATCACCCAATCGATCGCGATCCGCGGAGCGAGGGTCCTCATCAAGGACCTCCCCGCGGATCGTTTGCGTGTGTGGGTCGATCTCAGGGATGAGTGTGTCGGAGTGAGGCTCCTCCGGAAGCACCTCGCCCTCCACGACGCCGGGCGCGCCGGGGGGCGTCGTCCCGATCTTGCGCGATGCCCACCATGTGATCGCGGAGCGGATGAAGGGCCGGGTGAACGGCAGCAGCAGCAGGAGGCCGATCGTGTCGCTGATCAGGCCGGGCATCACCAACAGGACGCCGCCCAGCAGGATCAGCGTCGCGTCGGCGAGCCGGCCACCTGGCAGTTGGCCAGACTTCAGGGTTTCGGCGAGAGCCCCCCACGCCTTGCGCCACTCGCGCTGCAGCAGGACGACGCCGAGCACCGTCGTGCTGATCAGGATGGCGAGTGTCCACCAGCCCAGCTCCCCTGCCACCCAGATGATGGCGGCGAGTTCGGCCACGACGAGCAAGACGATCAGGACGCCCGTCAGCGCAAGCTTCCAGAGGCCTGCCTTGGGGTTCATCTAGTGCCCGATCTGCTTCCGGCCAACCAGCGATTTGATGGCGGAGATGAGCTGGCCGAAGCGGTGATCGATCCCCCACAGGGTGGTGCGGATGAGCGCCTCGATGACGATGTTGCGGCTCATCTTGGAATCGCCGAATTCTCGCTCCACGAACTCGATGGGCACTTCCACCACCTTGAAGCCGTTCTTCAGCGCACGCCACACCAGATCGATCTGGAAGCAGTAGCCGGCCGAGGCGACCTCGTCGAGGGAGATGCCGCGCAGGGTGGAGGCGCGGTAGGCGTTGAAGCCGCCGGTGGCGTCCTTGACCGGGATGCCGAGCCAGAGGCGGGTCCAGAGCGAGCCGCCCTTGGAGATGAAGATGCGCGACGCGGGCCAGTTGACGACGGAGCCGCCCTTCACCCAGCGGGAGCCCTTGACCATGTCGGCGCCGCTGTTGATGGCGTCGAGCAGCCGGGGGAGTTCCTCGGGCTGGTGTGAGCCGTCCGCGTCGTGGCTGACAAGGACGCCGTAGCCCTCGTCGAGGCCCCAGTGGAAGCCCGCGAGGTAGGCGGCGCCGAGGCCCTCCTTGCCCTTGCGGTGCATGACGTGGATGTGGTCGTCGCCCGCCGCCAAGCGGTCTGCGATCTGGCCGGTGCCATCGGGAGAGTTGTCGTCGGCGATCAGGATGTGTGCGTTCGGCACGGCCCGACGGAGCCGGTGAGCAATGCTCTCGATGTTCTGAGATTCGTTGTAGGTGGGGATGATCACCAACACGCGATCCAGCGCGTCCGGAGTCGACATCTAGTTTTCCTTAGCGGTCAGAGGTACCCACTGAGTCTACCCGTCGTCGGGGTACGTACGAGTAGGCCACTCCCCCGAGGCTGGCCAGCACGGCGATCCACGGCAGCCACGGGCCGAGGTGAACCGACAGGTTGATGTTGTGCCGGAGGGGAAGCGTGTAGATCCGGCTGGCGGACTCGAACTCGCTGGTGAGATCGTGCACGCGACCGCGCGCATCCACCCAGCCGGACAGGCTGTTGAGCGTCGAGACACCGATCTCGCGGCCTAGTTCCATGGCACGGACCCGATTGATGGTCAGTTGCTGGTGCGGCTGGAACGTGCCGCCGTAGGTGTTGGTGTTCGACTGCGACACTAGGATCTCGGCGCCGCCGCGCACGGTGTCGTAGCTGGTGGAATCGTAGGCCAGCTCGAAGCAGATGATGGTGCCCACCTTGAGATCCGGCAGCTCATCCAACGGGCCGGTGACCACGCCGGGGCCCTCCCCCGGAATCGATTGGCGCCCGATCTGCTTCAAGATCGGAAGCCGCGGCAGGAGGAACTCGCGGAAGGGGATCCATTCCCCGAAAGGCACCAGATCTCGCTTGTGGTACTCCGCCCCCGGGCCCGACGCGGGATCCCACCAGATGCTGGAGGTTTGGCGGCTGTCCGGCACGGGGCCGTCGGTCACGGCACCCACGAACACGGGCACCTGCGCGACGCGGATGGCCGCCTCCACCAGTTTCCTGGTCTCTGCGTCGTTGATGGGATCGACGTCGGTGGCGTTCTCTGGCCACAGCACGAAGTCCACCGGGTCGTCGGTGGTGCGGGCGATCGCCATCGCGAAGATGGTCTCGCTCAGCGCGTTGTTGGAGACGGAGCGTGCGTAGGTGGCGGTGCCATGCTCGGCCCGGTTCACGTTCGGCTGGACCATGGCCACGCGCACGCCCTGCTCCGGGGTGGCCAACGGCGTCCAGTTCAGAAGTCCACCGACGAAGAACACGGCGACCGTGGCCGCCAACATCTTCAAGCGCCAGTGCCGATGGGTGACGGCCAGCAGCAACGCCTGAGCCAGTAAAGCCACGATGTACCCGGTTCCGGTGACACCGACCCACGCGAGGAACCCTGACAGCGGCTGGTCGATGGTGGTGTAGGCGAGCCTCGTCCACGAGAAGCCACCGAACGGAACCTTGCCCGACGCGAACTCCATCGCTACCCACGCCGCAGGGACGAGGAACGGCCACGCGCGCAGCGTCAGCAGGCGCGAGATCACCCACCCCATCAACCCCCACCACAGCGCGAGAAAGACGATGAGGGCGGCGGCCACGGGCGTGCCCAGCACGGAGATCCAGGACACCGTCAGCACGTTGAGCGCCAGGCCGGTGAGATAGCCCAGGCCGAAGGCGGCCCTGGGCTTGCGGTCCACCATCAGCCAACTGAAGAGCGCGACGCCGGCAATCGTGGCGGGCCACACCCCCATGGGCGATTGCCCCATCCCCACCAGCAAGCCGGCGGCGATCGCCACGACCACGGAGACGATCAGCGGTAGAGCGGGACGGTTCAGCACGGCGACGAGCCTACCCGCCGTCGCGACCCTTCTCGGTGTGCCACCATGGGCCGGTGAGCACCCTGATGGCCTTCGACACGTCGTACCTCTACTTCCGCGCCTTCTTCGGAGTGCCCTCGAGCTTCCGCGCCGTCGACGGCCGCCCGGTCAACGCCGTGCGCGGCACGCTTGATTTCATCGCTCGGCTGGCCGACCAGTACTCCCCCGACCAACTGGTGTGCGCGTGGGACGACGATTGGCGCCCCGAGTGGCGAGTGGATCTGGTGCCCAGCTACAAGTCTCACCGGCTGGTGGAGGTGGGTGGCGTCGAGCAGGAGCTGGTTGACGACGACCTCACCATCCAAGTGCCGTTGATCCGTGCAGCCATCGAGGCACTCGGGATTCCGATCGTCGGGGTTGCGGATCACGAGGCCGACGACGTGCTGGCCTCGCTGGCCACCCAGCATGAAGGTCGCACCCTGGTGGTCACGGGCGATCGCGATCTCTTCCAGCTCGCCGACGACGATACGAGCATCGTCTACGTCGCGCGCGGCGTCGCCAAGCATGAGCTGGTCACCCCGGAGGTGTTGGTGACCAAGTACGGCCTCACGCCGGAGCGCTACGTCGATTTCGCTGTCCTGCGCGGCGACCCCTCCGACGGCCTGCCGGGCGTCAAGGGCATCGGCGAGAAGAGCGCCGCCTCCTTGGTGATGCACTACGCAACGTTCGAAGACATGGTTGCGGCCGCCGTCGATTCGGAGTCCGGCATGTCGCCGTCGATGCGCTCGAAGTTGCTGGCCGACGTGGACTACTTGGCCCGGGCACGCGAGGTGGTGGCCTGCGTCACCACCCTGCCCCTCCCAGACCTCGCCGCTGGGCAGCCAGACGACGCCGCGCTCGACGCGATGGCAGAGGAGCTCGCCCTGGGCGGAGCGATGACGCGGGTGCGGGAGGTCATCGCGCGGCGTGCAGCAGGTACAGCGACGAGTTAGCCCGTAGGTTCGGCGCGATCCGGCCGATCCGGTGCGGGTTGCCATTCGCGTCGAGGGACACTCGCTGATCGATGCGCATGTCGACGCTGGCGAACAAGGGTTCCAAGTCCGGCAGCGACGAGTGGTGCAGGTTCGGGGTGTCGTACCACTCGAACGGTAGGTCCTTCGACATCGGCATTCGGCCTCGAAGCAGCCGGAGCCGGTTGCGCCAGTGGGCGAAGTTGGGCATGGACACGACGGAGTGCACCGCGATGCGGCCCATCTCCGCCAGCACAGCGCGAGGCTTTCGCACCGTTTGCAGGGTGCGGGAGAGGATCACGAAATCGTAGGTGTCGTCCCCGAACTCGTTCAGCTGACGGTCGAGATCCAGTTCGATGATGTCGACGCCCGCGCGGATGGCCGCCTTCACCTGAACCGGGTCCACGTCGACGCCGGTGCCCGTCACGCCGCGTGTGGCGAGCAGTTGCAGGAGGGCCCCGTCGCCACAGCCGAGATCCAGGACTCGGGATCCGCTCGGGATCCACCGGCTGATCAGCTCAAACTCTGGTCTGGTGATCATCGCAGCTCCTCCCACGCGCGATCGAGGTAGGCCTCGACCGTCTCCAGATACTCGGGGATGTCGAGCAGGAACGAATCGTGTCCCCACGTGGAATGGATGTCGCGGAACGTCGTGGAGAGCCGAGCGCCCTCCAAGTGCCGGACGATGCGTCGCGAGTGCTCGGTGGAGAAGCGCCAGTCGCTGTCGAAGCTCACGATCAGGAACCGCACGGGGTGCTGGCGCAGGGCCTCGGCCCAGTTCTCCGTGGAGAACGGGTCGAAGTAATCCATCACGCGGGTCAGGTAGAGGTAGCTGAGCGCGTCGAAACGGCTGAGGAACCGTTGCCCCTGATGCTCCAGGTAGCTCTCGACGGCGAAGTCCACCCCGAAGTTGGGCTGCAGCTCGCCCTGCTGCGCTTGGCGACCGAACTTCTCCTGGAAGGCCTCCTCGGAGAGGTAGGTGATGTGCGCCATCATGCGCGCCACCGCCAAACCCTTGCGAGGCGCTGTGCCGCGGGTGAGGAACTTGCCTTCGTTGAAGCCTGAATCGCGCATGATCGCTTGACGGCCGACGGCGGAGAAGGCGATGTTCTGCGCAGTGAGGCGGGAGGAGGCGGCGAAGATCAGCGCCCTCCCCATCTCCTCGGGGTACGACAGCGACCACTGCAGCACCTGCATGCCACCCAGCGATCCGCCGACGATGGCGGCGAAGCGAGGAATGTCGAGATGGCGTGCCAAGGCGCGGTGCACTTCGACGAAGTCCTCCATGTGGAGCAGGGGAAAATCGAGCCCGTACGGCTCCCCCGTCGCCGGATCGATCGATGCCGGGCCGGTGGTGCCCTGACATCCGCCGAGGATGTTGGAGCAGACGACGAACCAGCGGTCGGTGTCGATGGGCTTGCCGGGGCCGATCATCTTGTCCCACCAGCCGGGCCGGTCATCACCGTCGTGGAAGCCCGCGGCGTGAGCGTCGCCGGTCAGGGCGTGGCAGATGTAGACCGCGTTGCTGCGATCGTCGTTCAGCGTTCCGTATGTCTCGTACGCCACGGTGACGGGCCCGAGGGTGGAGCCCCCGCGCAGTGGGAGTGGGTCGTCGGCGGTGAAGACCGTCGCCGAGCGCGTCTCAGCGGCGAGGGGTGCGCTCTGGGATGTGGTCACCGCCCCATTGTGGCGCACTGGTGGGTGCTGGTCTAAGCAACGGTCACGCCGAGTGCAAGGCCGACGAGATAGGTGGCGGCCAGCGCGAGAACGCCGCCGATGACCACGCGGATGATCGCGGGCCTCACGGGAGCTCCGCCGAGCTTCGCGCCGAGCCCGCCGGTGACAGCCAAGGCGATCAGCACGGCCACGACGGTGATCGGGATGCGCCAGGCGATGGGAGACAAGATGATCGTCAGGAACGGCAGGATGGCGCCGGCGATGAAGGACAAGCCGGAGGCGATGGCCGCGTGCCACGGATTGACCACTTCGTCCTCGGCGAGGTGATACCGCTGCGACAGGTGCGCCGGCACTACGTCGCCGCGCCCGATCTCCGCGACCACCTGTTCCGCCGTCGCTCGGCTCAAACCTTGTTTCTGGTACGCGGTGACGAGCGCGTCGTCGGCCGCCGGACGATCCGTCGTCAGGAGACGACGAAGAGATGAGATGATCGAGCGCTGCGAGTCTGCAGCCGACGACACCGATACGTACTCCCCCAGAGCCATCGAAATGGCACCTGCCACCACGGCGGCCACGCCGGCCAGGAGAACCGGGGTGACGGTGTTGGTGGCGGCTGCGACACCGACGACGGTGGCTGAGATGGAGACGATGCCGTCGTTGGCGCCCAACACTCCCGCGCGGAGCCAATTCAGCCTGCCACTGAGTTCAGCGGAATCGAGGCTCGTGTGGTC
>DYZF01000113.1 GCA_020741375.1 Tessaracoccus flavescens | reverse complement strand
CCACGTCGAAGTGGGTTCCCGTCTTCGGTAGGGAGGCCGGCCACAGGTTGATGGTGATCAACTGTGGCGGCCACTCGAAGCCGCTGGCGCGCACCGCTGCCTTCACCCGCTCCTTGGCCTCACTGAGCGCCTTGTCAGGCAGGCCGACGATCAGCGTCTTCGGGAGCCCGCCGCCCTTCGCGGCCTCCACCTCGACGGCGAACCCGTCGACGCCCGACAGTGCCACGGACCACGACGCCGTCATTCCTCGATCCCCCGCGCATGGATCAGCTTGCACTCCTGGCCGCGGGGCCAGAGCAGGCCGATGGCATCGACCCGAAGGAGACGCGCTCGCACCTGTGCCTGACGGGCGTAGATGGCTGCGAGCTGCCGCAAGCGCCGGGCCTTGGCGTACGTGATGGATTCCAGTGGCGAGCCGAATCCCTCGCCGCTTCTGGACTTCACCTCCACCACCACGAGGGAATCTGTGTGGGGATCTAGGGCGACGATGTCTGCCTCACCCTCGCGGCAGCGCCAGTTGCGTTCGAGGATGGTCCAGCCGGACTCCTCCAAGTACCGCGCGGCACGATCCTCGCCGCGACGACCAAACTGCTGATTGAAATTCATCGGCCTCACCTTCTGATCACATGATCGAAAGGTGAGGCCTCCGTATTTCGTTATCCACAGCCCCGTTGAGGGCTAGGCCTACTCGTCTTCGGGGATCTGCAGCTCCGAGTGCGCGATCTCTTCGATGGACACGTCGCGGAACGTCAGCACCTTCGCCGACTTCACGAACCGGGCTGGACGGTACATGTCCCACACCCAGGCGTCGCCCATCGAGACCTCGTAATAGACGTCGCCGCCCTCAGTGCGAACCTTCAGGTCCACTTGATTGCAGAGGTAGAAGCGGCGCTCAGTCTCCACGGCGTAGGTGAAGATGCCCACCACGTCCTTGTACTCGCGGTACAAGTCGAGTTCGAGCTTGCTCTCGTACTGTTCAAGGTCTTCGGCACTCATGGTCTGCTCACTCTAGCGCTCCGGGCGACGTTCTCGAACACCCACCGATGGATCGGTGAGGGGCCGTGTTGATCCAACGCATCCTGATGCCCCGAGGTGCAGTAGCCCTTGTGGATCTTGAAGCCGTATTCAGGGTAGGTGGCGTCGTGTTCGGTCATGATCCGATCCCGGGTGACCTTGGCGACGATCGATGCGGCGCTGACACAGGCCGCCACCTTGTCACCCTTCCACATCGCCAATCCGGGCACCCCGAGGCCGTCGACGGCGAAGCCGTCGGTCAACACGAAGTTGGGGGCCACGTCCAGACGACCGACGGCGCGGCGCAGGCCGTGCAGGTCTGCCTGATGCATGCCCAGCGCGTCACATTCGCCGGCCTCCACGCTGGCCCACGCCACCGACACAGCACAGCGCAGAATCTTGTCGTAGAGGCGCTCGCGGGCCGCCGCGGTCAGTGCTTTGGAATCATCCAGCCCGTCGATCGGGCGCTTGGGGTTGAGGATGACGGCGGCTGCCACCAACGGGCCCGCACAGGCGCCGCGCCCGGCCTCGTCGGCTCCCGCGACGGGCCCGAGGCCCGCGCGCACCAAGGCACGCTCGTAGCCGTACGCTCCCCGTCCCGGACGGATCATCAGCAGCCAGGCTCCACGTGCGTCAGCACCGGCTTCTCCGGAGCCGTGCCCGTGGCCGCCGGTACCTGCTCGTAGGTGGCGGGAAGGTTGAACGTGGACAAGCGGTCCAGGGGCGAGACGATCGCGACGGCCGACCCCACCACCTTCTCGACGGGGACGAAGGCTCGCTCGCCGGGGTTCTGGGACACATCACCCAGACGGCATCGTGAATCGTTGGACTGGTTGCGATGGTCGCCCATCACGAAGATCCGATCAGCGGGCACGACGATGTCGAACGGCACAGTCGCCGGAGCCACTTGAACGCCGTCGGCGGCGTACAGGTAAGCGGACTCATCGAGCACCACTCCGTTGACCTCCAGCCGGAAATCGTCGGTGGTGCGGACGTGGTCACCGGGCATGCCGATAACCCGCTTGATGAGGTGCTGCGTACCGGAATTCGGCAGGATCCCGACGAACTCCAACGCAATCTTCACGGGGTTGGTGCTCTCCGGCTGCGGACGCAGCCAGCCACCCGGGTCTTGGAAGACGACCACGTCGCCTCGCTGGAAGCCCCCGAACTTGGCCACGAGCACACGGTCGGAATGCTTCAGCGTGTTCTCCATCGACCCGGACGGGATGACGAACATCTGCCCGACGAAGGTGCGCAGCAGGGTGGCGATGACGATGGCGCCAACCAGGATGAGAACGCCCTCAGTCAGCCACCCGAGCACGCGTCGGCCGAAGCTCGGCCGCTGCGGAGCCGCAGGGCTCTCGTTGGCCCCGGTGGGCTGAGTCGTCGCGTCCACTCATCTGTCCTTTGCTGGTTGAACCGTCCCGAGCATACCGCCGCTCAGCGGACGGGCCGGATAGCGAAACCGCCGAGCCCACAAGTGGACTCGGCGGTTCGTTGCGTTGCTACTGAGCTCAGCGCTTTTCCTTGATCTTGGCAGCCTTGCCGCGAAGACCACGCAGGTAGTACAGCTTGGCGCGACGCACGTCGCCACGACGCTCGACCTCGATCTTCTCGATGATCGGAGAGTGCAGCGGGAAGGTGCGCTCGACGCCGACGCCGAAGCTGACCTTGCGAACGGTGAAGGCTTCCTGCACGCCACCAGCGTTGCGCGCGATGACAACACCGGCGAACACCTGGACACGGGAACGGTTGCCTTCGACGACCTTCACGTGAACGCGAACGGAATCGCCAGCGCGGAAGTCGGGGAGGTCGTCGCGGAGCGACGCCTTGTTGATCTCTTGGATCAGCGGATTGGTCATGATGAATCCTTCAGTCAGTGCCACAGGTCACTGCTGTGTTGTTTTGGCCGGGCATCCCCAGGCGATCCCCCGGTGGCAGGAGCTGATGATGTCCGGGCCGCCCAGACGTGGGCAGCGACTTGCCATTCTAGGGCCCGACGGCGCGTGTCGCGAAATCGTCGCGGCGCACGACGTCCGGACAACGGCAGCGGGGCCCCGGACACATGTCCAAGGCCCCGCTGACGGTGGCTTGCCGGCGTCAGGCCTTCTTGCCGTCGGCCTTGAACAGCGACTTGATGAGGTCGCGGTTCAACTGGGAGATCGACTCCAGCGGGATGCCCTTCGGGCAGACCGCCGCACACTCACCGATGTTGGTGCAGTTGCCGAAGCCTTCTTCGTCGTGCTGGGCCACCATGGCCTTGACGCGACGGTAGCGCTCGGGCTGGCCCTGAGGCAGCATCGCCAGGTGCGTGATCTTCGCCGAGGTGAAGAGCATGGCGGAGCTGTTGGGGCACGCGGCCACACAGGCGCCACAGCCGATGCAGGTGGCGTTGTCGAAGGCGACGTCTGCCTCGCGCTTCGGGGCCGGGGTCGCGTGAGCGTCCGGAGCCGAACCGGTGTTCGAGGAGATGAAGCCACCAGCCTGGATGATGCGGTCGAAGGCGGTGCGATCGACGGCGAGGTCCTTGATCACGGGGAATGCACCCGCGCGCCACGGCTCGATGTCGATGGTGGCACCATCCTGGAACGAACGCATGTGGAGCTGGCAGGTGGTGGTGCGGACACCTTCGGGGGCGCCGTGGGCGACACCGTTGATGACCACGCCACACATGCCACAGATACCTTCACGGCAGTCGTGGTCGAATGCCACGGGCTCCTGGTTGGCGTTGGTGAGGTTCTCGTTGAGAAGGTCAAGCATCTCCAAGAACGACATGTCTTCCGACACACCGTCAAGGTCGTACTCGACCATCCGGCCAGCGGCGTTGGCGCCGGCCTGACGCCAGATACGTAGCTTGAGCTTCACTTGTAACTCCGTTGCTTCAGTTCGATTGCCTTGTAGACGAGCGGTTCCTTGTGCAGGACGGGCTTGCCGCCCTCGCCGCCGTACTCCCACGCACCGACGTAGAGGAACTCGTCGTCGTGACGCAGCGCCTCGCCCTCTTCCGTCTGGGACTCTGCGCGGAAGTGACCGCCACAGGACTCACGACGGTGGAGAGCGTCGATGCACATGAGTTCACCGAGCTCGAAGAAGTCGGCCACACGGCCGGCCTTCTCGAGAGCCTGGTTGAAGTCTTCGTTCACGCCGGTGACGCGCACGTTGCTCCAGAACTCTTCCTTCAGAGCACGGATGAGGCCGATGGCCTTGGTGAGACCCTGCTCGGTGCGCTCCATGCCGCAGTACTCCCACATGATGTTGCCGAGTTCCTTGTGGAAGGAGTCGACGGAGCGGGTGCCCTGGATGGACAGGAGCTTGTCGATGCGGCCCTTGGCCGAATCGCGGGCTTCGGCGACGGCCGGGTGGTCGTCGGCGATCTTGTCGAACGGAGCATCAGCGAGGTAATCGTTGATGGTGTTCGGCAGGACGAAGTAGCCGTCGGCGAGGCCCTGCATCAGAGCAGAGGCGCCGAGGCGGTTCGCGCCGTGATCGGAGAAGTTTGCCTCACCGCAGACGAACATGCCGGTGATCGACGACTGGAGGTCGTAATCCACCCACAGGCCACCCATGGTGTAGTGAACGGCCGGGTAGATGCGCATCGGCACCTCGTACGGGTTCTCACCGGTGATCTGCTGGTACATGTCGAAGAGGTTGCCGTACTTGTTCTCGACCGTCTTCTGACCCATGCGGTTGATGGCATCGGAGAAGTCGAGGTACACGCCACGACGAACCTGGCGTTCGACGCCGTCCTGGCCCACCTCGGTGACGGCGGGGCCGACGCCGCGGCCTTCGTCACACATGTTCTTGGCCTGACGCGACGCGATATCGCGGGGAACCAGGTTGCCGAACGCGGGGTAGATGCGCTCCAGGTAGTAGTCGCGATCCTCTTCAGGGATCTGGCGGGGATCCTTCGCGCAGTCCTCAGCCTTCTTGGGCACCCAGATGCGGCCGTCGTTACGCAGCGACTCCGACATGAGGGTCAGCTTCGACTGCGTGTCGCCGTGCACCGGGATGCAGGTGGGGTGGATCTGCGTGTAGCAGGGGTTGCCGAAGTAGGCACCCTTGCGGTGCGCGCGCCACGACGCGGTGACGTTGCAGCCCATGGCGTTGGTGGACAGGAAGAAGACGTTGCCGTAACCGCCGGTGGCGAGCACGACGGCGTCAGCGGTCCAGGTTTCCACCTTCCCGTTGATCATGTTTCGGGTCACGATGCCGCGGGCGCGGCCGTCGACGACGATCAGTTCCACCATCTCGTGGCGGGCGTACATCTTGACGGTGCCGGCCGCGATCTGGCGCTCGAGCTGCTGGTACACACCGATCAGCAGCTGCTGACCCGTCTGACCACGGGCGTAGAACGTGCGCTGCACCTGGACGCCACCGAACGAACGGGTGTCGAGCAGGCCGCCGTACTCGCGGGCGAAAGGAACGCCCTGAGCGACGCACTGGTCGATGATGTTCGCCGAGACCTCAGCGAGGCGGTAGACGTTCGTCTCACGGGCGCGGTAGTCGCCGCCCTTGACCGTGTCGTAGAAGAGACGGTGCGTCGAGTCGTTGTCGTTGCGGTAGTTCTTCGCCGCGTTGATGCCGCCCTGGGCAGCGATCGAGTGGGCACGACGGGGGCTGTCCTGGTAGCAGAAGTTCAGGACGTTGTAGCCGGCTTCACCCAGCGTCGCGGCGGCGGCACCACCGGCAAGGCCGGTGCCGACGACGATGATGCTGAGCTTGCGGCGGTTGGCGGGGTTTACGAGGCGAGCCTGGAACTGGCGCGTCTTCCACACCTTGTCGATCTCGACGCCCTGAGGGGCCTTGGCGTCGGCGATATCAGCGCCGACCTTCCAGAAGTCCAGCTCGGTGGCGGCGGGGGTGGTCACGGTGTCGGTCATTAGCCAATCACTCCAAACAGAACGGCCAGCGGCATCACCATGAAGCCGATGAACAGAACCAGTGCAACGATCCAAGCCAGAACGTTCAGCACCTTGAAGGCACCGGCGCTGGTGTTAGCACCGAGCGTGGTGAACGCGCTGAAGAAGCCGTGGCGGATGTGCATGCAGATGAGCACCATGCAGATCGCGTAGAGCAGGACCATCCACCACTGCTGGAAGCCGGCAAGCACCATCGTGTGCGGTTCGTCGCCGTTGCCCCCGAAGGAGCCGGGGATGATCGTGAACTGGATCAGGTGGAAGATGAGGAAGGCGGCGATGATGATGCCACCCCAGCGCATGGTGCGCGACGAGTAGGTTTGAGCCTTCTTCTTGGTCACTGCGTACTTGTCACCGCGGTTTGCGAGCGTCTTTGCCGACAGGGAGGCAGCGGACCAGATGTGCAGGATGACCGCCGCGAGCAGTGCTGCGCGGAAGACCCAGATGAACGTGCCCGCCGGCATGATCGGGTACAAAATGCCACCGTCGTCGGTGGCCCCCTTCAGCCAGTGTGCGTAATGGTCGAAGGCAT
>DYZF01000112.1 GCA_020741375.1 Tessaracoccus flavescens | reverse complement strand
CGCCGGAATCCGACGGCGCTTGCCTCCGAGGTGAGCTCGAGGCCCGCAAACTGGAACTGTCCGTCTGGATCTCGTCGCAGCTTGAGCCTCACGCCGACGAGCTCAGGGTCTCGCCCACCGACTACGCCGAGTTACTCCGCACCCTGGCCCTCGGCCACGTGATGACGCACACCGCCAGCACCTTCACCCCCCACTCCCTAGCGACCTTCGCGCTCCACGGCGCCGGAAAGGCCAACTAATGCTCACCCGCTTAGCGCGGCTCATCAACCGCTACATCCGCCCCTATTGGGGGCTGCTCGCCATCGTCGTGGCGCTCCAAACCATCGCCACGATCATGAGCCTCTACCTGCCGACGCTCAACGCTCGCATCATCGACGAGGGCGTCGTCGTCGGCGACACCGACTTCATCTGGGGCACCGGCGGCGTCATGCTCCTGCTGTCCGCCATCCAAGCGCTGGCGCAGATCGGCGCCGTCTGGGCGGGCGCCAACACCGCCATGCAGTTCGGCCGCGACGTCCGGGCCGCCATCTTCGACCGCGCGCTGTCCTTCTCCACCCAGGAGATGAACAAGTTCGGCGCGCCGTCGCTGATCACGCGCAGCACCAACGACGTCCAGCAGGTGCAGATGCTCGTGCTCATGACGTGCGTCATGCTCGTCAGCGCCCCCATCACCATGGTGGGCGGCGTCTTCATGGCGCTGCGCGAGGATCCCGGCCTCAGCTGGATCATCCTCGCCGCCGTCATCATCCTCGGCGCCGGCATCAGCATCCTCATCGTCAACATGGGCCCGCTGTTCGAGACCATGCAGAAGCGGATCGACACCCTCAACCGCGTGCTGCGTGAGCAGATCACCGGCATCCGGGTGGTCCGCGCCTTCGTCCGCGAACCCCACGAGGCCAAGCGCTTCGAGAAGGCCAACGCCGAGCTCGTCGACACCACCACCACCGTCGGCCGCCTCATGGCCTTCCTCTTCCCGTTCGTCGGCCTGGTGATGAACCTGTCAACGGTCGCGGTCATGTGGTTCGGCGGCTTCCGAATCGAGTCCGGCGACATCCAAGTTGGCCAGCTCACCGCCTTCATCGCCTACCTCATGCAGATCCTGATATCGGTGATGATGACGACGATGCTGCTGGTCATGGCGCCCCGCGCAGCCGTGTGTGCGGACCGCATCATGGAGGTGCTCGACACCGAGAGCAGCGTCGCACCGCCGGCCACCCCTGCCGCCACCCCGGCCGCAGCCGGCTCCGTCGTGTTCGACGATGTCACCTTCGCCTACCCCGGCGCCGAGGCACCCGTCCTCAAGAACGTGTCCTTCGAACTGACGCCCGGCACCACCACCGCCATCATCGGCTCCACGGGCGCCGGCAAGTCCACGCTGATCAACCTCATCCCGCGCCTCTTCGATGCCACCGACGGCCGCGTGCTGGTAGACGGCGTCGACGTGCGCGAGTACAACCCGGACGACCTTTGGGCGCGCGTCGGCCTCGTGCCGCAGAAGCCCTACCTGTTCAGCGGCACCGTCGCGAGCAACCTGCGCTACGGCAAGCCCGACGCCACCGACGAGGAGCTGTGGGATGCGCTGCGCATCGCCCAGGCCGACAGCTTCGTCCGCGAGAAGGACGGCCAGCTCGACGCCGACATCTCGCAGGGCGGAACCAACGTCTCCGGCGGCCAGCGCCAACGCTTGGCCATCGCGCGAGCCTTGGTGAAGAAGCCGAGCGTCTACATCTTCGACGATTCCTTCTCCGCCCTCGACGTCACCACCGACGCCAAACTCCGAGCAGCCCTCAAGCCCGAGACCAGCGAGGCGGCGGTGCTCGTCGTCGCCCAACGCGTCTCCACCATCACCGGCGCCAACGTCATCCTCGTCATGGACGACGGCGAGATCGTCGGTCGCGGCACCCACGAGGAACTGCTCGCCACCAACGAGACGTATCAAGAGATCGTCGAATCCCAGCTGAGCGCTGAGGAGTCGGCAGCATGAGCGAGAAGAACATGACCGTCACCGAGAACACCGACGGCGCCACCCCCGTCAAGGCGAACGAACGCCCCAAGCACGGCCCCGCCCGCATGGGCGGCGGCCACGGCGGCATGGGCGGCACCGGCGAGAAGGCCGCCAACTTCAAGGTCTCCGCGAAGCGCCTCGTCACCCAGCTCCGCCCCCAGCGCGCCGCCATCATCGGCGCGATCGTCATGGGCGTCCTGTCCGTGGCGCTCGCCGTCGTCGGCCCGAAGATCCTTGGCCGCGCCACCGACCTGCTGCTCGCCGGATTCATCGGCCAGCAACTGCCGTCCATTATCACCAAGGAGCAGGCGATCGCGGGCGCCGAAGCTCAGGGCCAAGGCGACATGGCCGACATGCTCCGTCGCCTCGACTTCATCCCCGGCCAGGGCATCGACTTCGGCGCCATCGGCTGGGTGTTGCTGCTCGTCCTCGGGCTGTACGTCGTCAGCTTCATCCTCAGCTACGGCCAGGGCTGGGTGCTCAACGGCGCCGTGCAGCGCACCATCTACCAGATGCGGCAGAAGGTGTCGGCGAAGATAGACCGTCTCCCGCTGAGCTACTTCGACAAGCAGACCCGCGGCGAAGTGCTGAGCCGTGTCACCAACGACATCGACAACGTCTCCCAGACCCTCCAGCAGACCCTGTCGCAGCTGCTCAACTCGCTGCTCATGGTGATTGGCGTGTTGGTGATGATGTTCTGGATCTCGCCACTCCTCGCCGTCGTGGCGCTCATCTCGATCCCCATCGCGATGGTCGTCACGGGCGTGATCGGCAAGCGCTCGCAGGTGCTGTTCAAGCAGAACTGGAAGTCCACCGGCGAGCTCAACGCCCACATCGAGGAGGCCTTCACCGGCCACTCGCTGGTCAAGGTGTTCGGCCGCCAGCGCGAGGTCGAAGCGGAGTTCCAGCGTCGCAACGAAGAGCTCTACAAGGCCGGCTTCGGCGCGCAGTTCATCAGCGGCATCATCATGCCGGTCATGTTCTTCGTCGGGAACCTGAACTATGTCGTCATCGCCGTCCTCGGCGGGCTGCGGGTGGCGTCGGGCCAGATGAACATCGGCGACGTTCAGGCGTTCATCCAGTACTCACGCCAGTTCACCCAGCCCCTCACTCAGGTGGCGTCGATGGCCAACCTGCTGCAGTCCGGCGTCGCGTCGGCAGAGCGAGTGTTCGAGCTGCTCGACGCTGAAGAGATGAGCCCGGAGCCCGAAGGCCAACTGGGCGTGACGCGCGGCGAGGTCGTCTTCGACGACGTGACCTTCTCCTACTCCCCCGACAAGCCGCTGATCCAGGGCCTCAACCTGACGGCCAAGCCGGGCCAGACCGTCGCCATCGTCGGCCCCACCGGCGCCGGCAAGACCACGCTCGTGAACCTCATCATGCGGTTCTACGAACTCGACGGTGGCCGCATCACCCTCGACGGCGTCGACATCGCGTCGGTGCCGCGGCACGAACTGCGCTCGAAGTTGGGGATGGTTCTGCAGGACACGTGGCTGTTCGGCGGCACGATCCGCGACAACATCCACTACGGCCGCCCCGAGGCGAGCGAAGAGGAGATTCTGGAGGCCGCGAAGGCCACGTTCGTCGACCGCTTCGTCCACTCGTTGCCCGACGGCTACGACACCGTCATCGACGAGGAGGGCTCCAACGTCTCGGCGGGTGAGAAGCAGCTGATCACAATCG
>DYZF01000111.1 GCA_020741375.1 Tessaracoccus flavescens | reverse complement strand
GCCAATGAGGAGATCGACTACTACCGCTCCATCGAACCCGACATCGACATCCATGCCGAGATCCGGCCGGATTCCACTGGAGTCATGGTCGCGGACAACGTGCTGTTGATCGGGCCGGAGTCCGGGGTCGCGGCAGATCGCGCCCAGGCGCTCCTGCAGCACGAAGTGGGCACGCATTTGGTGACGCAGGTCAACGGGTCGCGGCAGCCGATGCAGCTGCTCGGCGCCGGCCTCGCGGGCTACGACGAAACCCAGGAAGGGGTCGCGGTGCTGGCGGAGATCGCGTGTGGCGAGCTGACGCCGTCGCGGCTCCGGCAACTGGCGGCCCGCGTCATCACCGTCCACCGCATGATCGGCGGCGCCGGCTTCCGCGAAAGCTGGGAGGCGCTCGTCGACGCCGGATTCCCCAAGGGCGGCGCGTTCACCACCGTCATGCGCATCTACCGCGGCGGCGGGCTCAGCAAGGACGCCATCTACCTGCGCGGCCTGCTGGATCTGCTGGCGCACCTGCGCGCCGGCGGCGACATCGGCCCCTTCTTCCTCGGTAAGTTCGCCCTCGAAGACCTGCCGCTCGTCGAGGAGCTCAACGCCCGCGGCATCCTCACCCCACCCACGTTGATCCCACGCTGGTTCGACGACGACACCGGTCGCGACCGGCTGCTCGCCGCCGCCCAGTTCACAGACCCCACTGAGCTCGTCTGAGCTAGAAGGAGACCCCCATGAAGATCGGATTCGTCGTCAACGACGTCATGACCGAGAAGGCCCAATACACCACCACCCGGCTGGCGATGCATGCCACGAACATGGGCCACGAGGCCTTCGTGATGGGCATGGGCAACTTCGCCTACGAGCCCGACGGCTCCCTCAGCGCCCGCGCTCGCGGCGCCAACGGGAAGAACTACCGCTCGCTGGAGCGCTTCCTGGAGGACGTGCAGAAGCCTGACCATGAAGAGCGCATCCCGCTTAGCGAGTTCGACGTCGTCATGCTGCGGTCCGACCCGGCCGAGGATGCGTCGGAGAACCCGTGGGCCAACACCGCCGGGGTCGCGTTCGGTCAGCTGATCGCCTCCACCGGTGTGCTCGTGGTCAACGATCCGGGGTCGCTGGCCAACGCGCTGTCGAAGGCGTACTTCCAGCACTTCCCGGAGATCGTGCGCCCCCGCACCCTCATCTCGCGCGACGAGGAGCAGATCAAGGAGTTCATCAAGGATCTCGGCGGCAAGGCCGTGCTGAAGCCGCTGCAGGGCTCCGGCGGCAGCGGCGTGTTCCTGGTCAACACCAAGGAAGCGCCCAACACGAGCCAAATCGTCGAGGCCATCGCCCGCGACGGCTACATCGTCACGCAGGAGTTCCTGGAGGAGGCGAAGAACGGCGACGTGCGCATGTTCGTCATGAACGGCAAGCCGCTGATGCAAAACGGCAAGTACGCCGCGTTCCGCCGCAAGTCCAGCGGCACGGATGTGCGCTCCAACATGTCGGCCGGCGGCAAGGCGATGGCGGTCAAGGTGACCGACGAGATGCTCGAGATGGTTGAAGTGGTGCGCCCGAAGCTGGTGGCTGACGGCATGTTCCTCGTCGGCCTGGACATCGTCGGCGACAAGCTGATGGAGGTCAACGTCTTCAGCCCCGGCGGCCTCGGTAGCTGCCACGCGCTGTACGACGAGTTCTTCGGCGTCTCGGTGATCGAGGATCTGGAGCGCAAGGTTGAGATCCGGAAGCACTACGCAGGCCAGCTGAGCAACGCGAACCTCGCCACCCTCTGACGCTCCGTGAAGACCCCAGACGAGAAGACCCTCAAGCGCGTCTTCGGCTACTCGTTCGCGTCGATCCACGACAACTACGTGACGAAGGTTGAGCGCAAGGGCCACACCCGCGACGAGGTGGACACCGTCATCGGCTGGCTGACCGGCTACGACGACGCCGGGCTCCAGCAGGCCATCGACGACGGGCGCACCCTCGAGGAGTTCTTCGCCCAAGCCCCCGCCATGAACAGCCACGCCGACCTCATCACCGGCATCATCTGCGGCGTCCGGGTGGAGGAGATCGAGCAGCCGCTGATGCAGAAGATCCGCTACATGGACAAGCTGGTGGACGAGGTGGCCAAGGGAAAGAAGATGACCTCGATCCTGCGGCAGCCGAAGCCGTGAGCCATACGCTCGCCTCATGACTGGAGCATCACCCTCGTCCTGGGACGACGGCGCCGCGAACTACGACCGCATGTCCGCCGGGTTGGAGCGACGATTCATGGCACCCACCCGTCCGTGGGTGTGCTCGCGCGCGGTGGGCGACGTGCTGGAAGTGGCGGCCGGGACTGGTGCCAACCTGGAGTACTACGACGCCGACGCCACGCTGACGCTCACCGACTGGAGCGTCGGGATGCTCGACCAAGCTCGCGCGAAGGCCGCCCGGCTGGGGCGCGCCGTCGAGTTCCGGCAAGCGGACGCGATGGCGTTGCCCTTCGACGACGCCAGCTTCGACACCGTCGTCGCCACCTTCTCGATGTGCGGGGTGCCGCAGGTGTCGGGCGCCTTGGATGAGGCCGTGCGCGTTCTGCGCCCCGGCGGCCGGTTGCTGCTGGTGGACCACGTGATCTCGACGGCGCTGCCGGTGCGGCTGCTGCAGCGGGCGCTGGAGTCGGTGACGAAGCACAAGGGCGAGTACTGGACTCGCCGCCCGCTG
>DYZF01000110.1 GCA_020741375.1 Tessaracoccus flavescens | reverse complement strand
ACCTCAAGCGCTCCGCTCCGCGGCGCGCCATGCTCACCGACTGGTCCAGCCTGCCGGAGGAGACGTGAGACAGCTCCCCGACAACCTCACCCCGCGGCGCTACTTCGTCAAGCATCGCACCAGCTACGAGTACTCCGAGCCCGTGACCTTGTGTCACGAGCGCGGCTTCCTCACCCCGCGCGCCACCGACAGCCAAACGGTGGTGGTGCACGGCTCCCGCATCCTGCCCGAGCCCCTGCTGCACACCGAACACACAGACCGGTTCGGCAACACCAGCCACTACGTCGAGATCCACTACCCGCACACGATGCTCGAGGTGGTGAAGGAGGCCGTCATCGACGTCGAGTGGCCCGAATACAACGTGGACCAGCTCGACGAGTGGACCCTCGCGTCGGCCCGCCGTGCGATCGCCGGTAACCCGGCCTTCCGGCTCGACCGCGCCATGTACGGGCTGCCGTCGAAGCACGTCGCCATCCCGGACGAACTGTCGGCCTACATCGATTCGTTGCTGGCGCCGTCGCTTGGCTTCGGGCAAGCGCTCGTCGAGCTCACCAAGGGCATCCGTCGCGACTTCGCCTACCGCCCCGGCGTCACGTCGATCCGCACCACGGTGGCGGAACTGCTCGAACTACGCGCGGGCGTGTGCCAAGACTTCGCGCACCTCGGCATCGCGATCCTGCGCAGCCTCGGCATCCCCGCCCGCTACGTGTCGGGCTACATCGAGACGACGCCGCCGCCCGGCAAGCCCCGGCTCGAGGGGTCCGACGCGTCGCACGCGTGGATCTCGGTGCTCGCGCCCAGCGGTCAGTGGATCGACATCGACCCCACCAACTCGCAGTTCGCCGACTCGCGCTACCTCGTCACCGCGTGGGGCCGCGACTTCGCCGACGTCAGCCCGCTGCGCGGCGTCGTCGTGACGGAGGCAGCGTCGTCGCGGCTCAGCGTCGGTGTCGACGTGGTGGCCATGGACGGTGACGAGGTGCCTCAGCTCAGCGTCTTGAAGCTGAACTTGTCGTCATAGGGGAGTTCCCCGTCCACGGTCGCGTCCACCTTGAGGCATGTCAGCTCCGTGCGTCCGGCGAGCGTGGTCATGAACGCGGTGTCCGAGGCGTCGCGCCCGGTGCAGATTCGCACCATCGCGTCGCGTGGGGCCAGGCCCGTGGCGTCGAGCAGGTACCAGGTGCCCTGCCAGTACGCCTCGGCGACGGCGTGGAAATCCATTGGCACTAGTCCGGGCGCGTAGACGGAGGTGACGCGGGCCGGCATGTTGAGCCCGCGGAGGAAGGCGACGACCAGGTGCGCGGAGTCGCGGCAGACGCCGGCGCGGCTCAGGTAGGTCTCGAGGGCGCCGTCGACCACCCGGCTGGATCCCGGCTTGTAGATGATCTTGGTGCGCACCCACTGGTTCACGGCGCTCATCAGCTCGAAGCCGGTCAGCCCTGAGAAGTGGGTGGCCGAGAGGTTGGCCAGACGGTCGGAATCGCAGTAGCGCGACGGGCGCGTGAACAGGATCTCGTCGATACCCAGCATGGGTGGTTCGGGTGCGCGGCCCCGCACGTCGGCCTTGTAATCGACGTGCAGCGTGCCGACGGGGGTCTGCCGGATTCGGTGCAGCCGGGAGCCGTTGGGGGCGGTGACCACCTCGGCGTCGAGTTGCTCGTCGCCGACGGTGA
Source organism: Tessaracoccus flavescens (assembly GCA_020741375.1). Taxonomy (GTDB): domain Bacteria; phylum Actinomycetota; class Actinomycetes; order Propionibacteriales; family Propionibacteriaceae; genus Arachnia; species Arachnia flavescens_A. The sequence continues at coordinate 2,286 of DYZF01000110.1, read as the reverse complement.
ACGTCAGCGTTTCGTCGACGTCCGGGTAGTCGGTGCTGACGGCGACGGAGAACACCAGATCAGCGGGCGCGCTGACCGCGACCTCGAGGTGGCTGGTCACGTGCCTGACGGGGGTGGGGGTGGTCACGAGCACAACATAGCGGACGCGCGTCAGCGGCGCCTTCTTGGGTGGAGAGGCGCCGCTGGCTACGGGGTTTAGACCTGATTCAGGATGGCTTGGACCGTGCTGGAGAGCTGGTCCACGCCGCCGTCGCTCACGACGACGTCATCGGGCAGTGAGGGATCCGACGACGGTGCGCCGGCCGAGCCGTCAGTGGTCGCGACCGGGGCGGCGGTCTCGGGCGCCGCAGGGTCGCGGTGACGACCGGCGACGGGCTGGGGGTCGGGGTGATCGACGGTGCAGGCGCCGGCGCCACGCTCGGCGACGTGGTGGGGCTGGGCGAGGCGGTGCTGGGGATCTGCTCGGCCCGGTCAGGAGCGCCAACTGGGCCACGATCGAATCACGATCGTCGGCGGCGTCGAAGCCTTGCTGGGACGATGAATCTGGACGCCGATCGTCGTTACTCGCCGGGGAGGGTGAGGATGTCGGCGCCCGTCTCGGTGACCACGAGGGAGTGCTCGAACTGGGCCACGCGCGAGCGGTCCGTGGTGACCACGGTCCAGTCGTCGTCCCACACCTCGGTGTCGTAGCCGCCGAGAGTCAGCATCGGTTCGATCGTGAAGGTCATGCCGGGCACCATCATGGTGTCCATGCGCGGCTCGTCGTAGTGCAGGATGACCAGCCCGGAGTGGAAGGCGGTGTGCACGCCGTGGCCGGTGTAGTCGCGGATCACGCCGTAGTTGAAGCGCTTGGCGTAGGCCTCGATGACCCGGCCGATGACGGAGATGGGCCGGCCGGGCTTGACGGCCTTGATCGCGCGGTTGAGCGCCTCCTGGGTGCGTTCGCTCAACAGGCGCGATTCTTCGTCGACGTCGCCGCAGAAGAACGTGGCGCAGTTGTCGCCGTGCACGCCGTCCTTGAAGGCGGTGCAGTCGATCTTGACGAGGTCGCCGTCTTCGAGCGGGCGCATGTCCGGGATGCCGTGGCACACCACTTCGTTGACGCTGGTGCAGATGGATTTCGGGAAGCTGCGGTATCCCAGCGACGACGGGTAGGCCCCATGGTCGAGCATGTATTCGTGGGCGATGGCGTCGAGCTGGTCCGTGGTGACGCCGGGGGCGATCGCCTTCGCCGCCTCATGCATCGCGTTGGAGGCGATGCGGCCCGCCACGCGCATGCGCTCGATCACGTCGGGAGTCTGGACGTCGCTGCCGGTGTAGCGCTTCGGCGCCTTCTTGCCCACGTACTCGGGGCGGGCGATGGAGCGGGGGACGTCGCGGACAGGGGTGATCTCGTGCGGGGTAATCAGGCTCACGAGAAGCCAGTCTATGCCTCGGCCGCTAGCCGTCCCACCTGAGCGATTCGAGCGACACCTGAACCTGCTCCAGGTTCTGTTCGTGATCGATGGTGGCGCAGGAGACGTAGACGGCGATCTTGTCGTCATCGTCGGTGGGCACCATGATGATTTCGACGACGTCGCCCTCGATGTCGTGTTGGAGCATGTTGGTGACGTAGATCTTCGACGTCAGCCGCCACCCGATCCGATCCGAGACGAGGTAGTCCTCGTTCCAGAGCACCTCGCGCTTCTCGAAGGACCGGAACATCCCCGACGAGGCCATGCAGGTGACGAACTGTTCGGCGGCCACGTTGAGTTGCTTGGAGAAGCCGTCGGACACCTTGATGTAGCCGACGCCCACGTTGCTGATCCAACCCGGCGCGATGCTGCGGATGATGGAGTTGCTGTCGTACATCCAGTCGATATAGGCGGGGGATTCGAACCACTCGCTGCCGGGCGGGCGTTCGATGCTGAGCCCGCCGCCGCTGATGCGGTTGTCGCGGATCTCGCTGCGCATCTCGTCGCCAGAGTAGGGGCAGTCGATGGGCTGGCCGAAGCCGGTTTCGACGGCGGTGGGCGTGGGCGTCTCGCTGGGCTCCAGTTCGTTCCACTGGGTGCCGGTGGGACGCGCGGTGCGGGTGTCCTCCGGCGTGGCCGCGAACATGGATGGCAGGCGGGGGAACAGCACCATGGCGCCGACGATGCTGCCGATGATGACGAGCGATAGGACCAGCCACAGCCACCGGCTGGGGCCCTTCTTGGACTGGCCGGCGCCGGGCGCGGGCGGATCCGCCCAGCGCGTACCGTCCCAATAGCGCCGCCCCTGCGGCGCCGTCGGGTCTGCGTACCA
>DYZF01000109.1 GCA_020741375.1 Tessaracoccus flavescens | reverse complement strand
GGTCGTTGACGCAACCAAGGTTGGACTCTTCCGCCAGCAAGATCTGCGTGTTGCGGGAGATACGGCGTGAGAAATCGGTGGGGAGACCCCACACATGATCGAACGGCAGGACCGTCTGAATGTCAGCTTGGCCGACAGCGGCCGCGAACGACGAGATCGTGCCCCGCAGAATGTTGACGTAGGCGTCGTCGCGGGTGAGAACACGCTGAGACGTGACCGCATGCTGAATCGCGCCGCGCTTGGCTTCCGAAACGCCGAGCACCTCGCCGACGCGACCCCAGCGTCCGCGCAGCGAACGTAGACGAGCGATGGTGGCGAACTGATCGGTGGTTGTCGAGACACGGAAGATGATCTTCGAGAATGCCTCATCAACCGTCAGCCCCAGATCAACCAAGGCACGCACGTACTCGACGCCGACGGCGAGCGCATAGGCCACCTCGTGCACATCGCCAGCGCCGGCGTTGTGGTAGATCGTCGCGTCGACGACGAACGGGGTCATCTGCGGGAACGGCTTGGCGAGCTCCAGCGCCTCCTTGAGGACGCTCAGATCGACGTCGGTACCAGCAAGGGCGGCCGCGCCAATCGGATCGATGCCGAAGTTGCCGGTCATGCCGGCGTTGTCCTTCACATCGTCGTTGAGGAAGGCGGCCAGGGCTCGGGCGGCCTCCAGCTGCTGAGTCGCCGACGACAGATAGACCGGGGCGAGATCCAGCAAGACGCCGGACAGCACCGTCGGGATGTCGTCAGGCTTGATTGCGTCAGGATCAACACGAAGGAACACGGCGGTTCCACCGCGCTCGAGATCTGTCAGCAGAAACTTGTTGCTGGCGGCTGCATCGGGATCCTCATGCAGCTGCGCCACGTGCCAAGCAGTCATGTTGCCGTCGCGAACCGTGGCGCCGCGGACGAACGGGAAGACACCCGGGTAGCCGAGCTCCTCGACGCCGTCTTCCTTGGTGTACAGCGGCTTGATTGTCAGCCCGTCGACAGTGGTGCTGGTTAGTCGTGAATAAGCCTTCTCGATGCCGATGTGTTTGTCTTCCGGCTTACCGCGGTTCAGGACTTTTAAGACTTCCTTTTCCCAATCGGCCTGGGAAGGCGTGTCGAAGTCCGCGGCCAGGCTGATCTCGGCCGCATTGCTAGCTTGATCGCTCATCGCTCTCCGTCTTTCTCTGGGTTTGTGACCCGTCTCCAACCCTAGACCAGCAGGGTCAATCGGCTGTCGCGGGGGAGGTAATTGACCAGAAACGCGCGTGATATAGGTCAGACCAAGCTCGGGATAGGCGCACATCCGCCATGACGGGAACACACGCGCTCGATGGTCTGCGAGTGCAGGACGGCCATGTTGCGGCGAGGGGGGAGTGCCAAGATGGGGGCATGTCGATGCTCGCCGTCATCCCCGCGCGCGGCTGGTCCAAAGGGATCCCGCGCAAGAACCTTCTCCCCGTGGGGGGCAAGCCGCTGATCGTGTGGACGATTGAGCAGGCGCTGGCGGTGCCGGGGTTGCGCGTGGCGGTGTCGACGGAGGATAACGAGATCGCCGAGGTCGCGGAGAGGGCTGGGGCGTGGGTGATCCGCCGCCCGCTCGAACTGGCGCAGGACGAGACCCCCACTGAGCCGGTGGTGCTGCACGCCATCGAGGAATGCACGGCGGGCTATGGTCGGCCGGACGCGGTGATGCTGCTGCAGGCCACCTCGCCGGTGCGCCGGACGGGGACGCTGGAGCGGGCGGTCGCGGAGTTTGAGGCGTCGGGACACGATTCGCTCGTCGGCGTGGTGCCGAACCCGCCGTTCCTGTGGAGTGTGGACGGGGGTGACGCCGTCGCCCATTGGGATTGGGAGAACCGCCGTCGCCGCCAAGACATGACGCCCGAGCAGTTGCGGTACCGGGAGACGGGGTCGGTGTACGTGACGCGCACTGAGATCTACGAACGGTTGAACAACAGGATGGGCGGCCGGATTGGGCTGTTCATCATGGACGAGGCTGAGGGCGTCGATATTGATACGTTCCACGACCTGTCGCTGGCGGAGTCGCTGCTGACCGCCAGCCCCGCTGATTGAGTTGCGCCGGAGGCGCGTGTCCGGCGCGACTGGGTGTCCTCCAGCGGCCGAACATAACTCCCTCTTATGTTTTGAGGCCGAATAGCTACGCCTTTGTGCTGGGCCGTGGGCGTGACGCTGACTATCGGCCGCGGTCGGACTTCGCCGGCGGGCGGTCGCCACGAATGGACGCGACCATGTCGAGCACGCGCTTCGTCGCGCGGACGTCGTGGGCGCGGAACACCGTCGCGCCCAGCCATGCCGCGACAGCCGTCGCCCCGAGCGATCCCTCCAAGCGCTCGTCGGCCGGGAGATCCAGCGTCTCGCCGACGAAATCCTTCCGGCTGATCGCCTGCAGCACCGGGTAGCCGAGGGCGACCACCCGGTCAGTGGCGCGCACGAGCGCGAGGGAGTTGAGCGTGGTCTTCCCGAAATCGAGGGTTGGGTCGACGAGGATGCCTTCGTCGCGAACTCCCGCCTCCAAGGCGCGCTTCGCTCCGTCGTTGAGGGTGCGGAGGACGTCGTCGACGACGGCGTCGCCGGGGCCGTAATCGATGCCGCTCGGATCGGTCCGCGGAGGCAGTC
>DYZF01000108.1 GCA_020741375.1 Tessaracoccus flavescens | reverse complement strand
CTTCGGATCCAGCGAGCGCACCAGCAGCGACGTGAGCGTCGATTTGCCGGAGCCCGACGGGCCGATGATGGCGATCATCTCGCCTGGGCGGGCGGTCAGCGAGACCCCGCGCAGCACGATTTCCTTGCCGTAGCCGGCGAGCACGGAATCGAAGCGCACCCAGCCCAGCAGTCGCTTGGGGCGGACGGCGCGGTTCGGTGTCCGGACCTCGGCGTCGATGTCCATCAGGTCCGCCACGCGCTCCCCCGACGCGCTGGCGCGGGCGATGCGGCCGGTGTACTTGGCCATGTCGCGCAGCGGCTTCATGGTGGTGCGCAGGTAGGTGGTAAACAGCACGAGATCGCCGGGCGTCATGCCGCCGTCGAGCACCCGCAGGCCCCCACCCACGAGGACGATCGCCGTGGCGAGGCCGACGATGACGTCGGTGCGGCGCTCTAGGCCGGCGGCGAGGCGGCGCGAGCGAACGCCCTCCTTCAGCGACTTGTTGTTGGCCGACGTGAACCGGCTCGCGATCGTCTCCTCCAGCCCGTAAGCCTGGACGATCTTGATGGAGCTCAGCGATTCCTGCGCCGTGTTGGCCAGCTGGCCCTCGCCCTTGCGGGTCTTGCGGGAGGCGACGGCGATCTTCCTCGAGGTGCCGGCGGAGCCGACGAAGAACAGCGCCATGGCGGCCACGACGACGAGGCTCAGCAGCGGATCGAGCACCACCATCACGATGAGCATGACCACCAGCGTCAGAAGATTGGCCAGCAGCGGCAGGCCAGCCGTGACCGCGACCTCTTGGAGGCGGCCGACGTCGGAAACGATGCGCTGGACGGTGTCGGCGGAGCGGTTGCGGGAGTGGAACTGCTGCGAGAGCCCTTGGACGTGACGGAAAACGCGGGCGCGCAACGCCGTCGCCACCCGGGAGCCGACGAGCGCGAACGCCACCGTGGCGAGATAGTTGCTGAGGGCGCGCAGGCCGACGATCACCACCAGCGCGACGCCGCACCACACCAGCAGGCTGAGGGTGGCGGGGGCTTGATCGGTGGCGAGGTCGGCGCCGAGCGAGGCCGTGACGGCGTCGATGACGATCTTCATCGGCCACGGTTCCAGCACCCGGAACACCACCTCGAGCAGCAGCACGCTGGTGCCGCCCGCCATCAGCTTCTTGTGCGGCTGCAGGTCTGGCTGCACCAGGCGCAGCGTGCGCGCCAGCGAGTTGGTGTCGAGCTTGAGGCGGTCGCTCATCAGGCGGGCACCGGATCGGCGAGGGCGAGGATGCGGTCGACGACGCCGCTCCAGGAGTGATCGGCGACGGCGCGGTCGCGGGCACGGCGGCCCATCTCCTGACGGGTCTGCGGGTCCGAGGCCAGCTCGTCGAGCGCGGCGGCCAAGGCCACGGGGTTCGACGGCGGCACGAGCACACCCTCGTCGGTGATGATCTGCGGCAACTGGCCGACGGCGGATGCCACGACGGGCAGGCCCGCGGCGAGGTATTCGTAGACCTTCAGCGGGGAGAAGTACTGGTCGCCGTCCTCGATGGAAGCCGGATAGGGGGCAACGCCGACGGCGGAACCGGCCAGTTGACTGGGCATGTCCTCGGGAGCGACGGCGCCGCGGAACTCCACGTCGACACCGAGCCGATGGGCTTGGGCCTCCAGATTGGCGCGCTCGGGGCCGTCGCCGACGATCCGCACCCGCCACGGACGGCGTGCGAGGCCGGCGGCGTCGAGCAGGACGGAGGTGCCGTGCCACGGCTTGAGGGTTCCGACAAACGTGACCACCACTTCGTCGGCCTCGGGCTGCGGCTGGATGCGGGTGACGCTGACGCCGTTGGCGACGGTGTGCACGCGCTCGCCGTCGGTGTGGCGGATCACCCAATCGCGGACGGGATCGGAGACGCAGATGGTGGCGCCCGCGGCATGCACCTGGGCGCGCAGTGCGCCCCAGGCGGCGGGCTCGTCGGCGAGGTCGCGGTGCTTCTTCTGCTCGTCGATCAGCGGGGCGTTGACCTCCAAGACGCCGGCGGCGTACGTGGCTGCGGCCACCCGCGCCAGCACGGTGCTGAAGAGGGAGTAGCGCTCGTAGATCAGATCGGCGCCGTCCGCGATGATGCGGCGCACCATCTCGGCGGAGGCGTCCTGCTGGGCGCGCTCGCGGGCGGCTGGATCGCCCTTGGCCACCTTGAAGGGGACGACGGCGAGATCGGTCAGATCGGCGGGCACGTCGTCGCCGATGCGGGTGGCGTAGACGGTCACCTCGTGGCCGCGGGCACGCAGCTCGCGGACCACCTCTTGGATGTGCACCGAGGCGCCCTTGGTGCCGAAGACAGGGATGCCGGGGTCAACCGAGACGTAGGCGATCTTCATGCTGATGCTCCGTTCTGCCAGGCGCTGAGCGTGGCGGCTTGGCGGCGGCTGTCGAACTGGTCCTCGATGAGGGCGCGGGCGTTGGCGGCCATCCGCTGGGCCGGGAGGGCGCCGTCGGCGAAGGCGCGGAGGGCGGCGGCGAGGCCGTCGACATCGCCGGGCTGCAGCAGGATTCCGGTGTCGCCGTCGACGATCACCTCGGGCAGGCCGGTGACGGCGGTCGCGATGACGGGGGTGCCGATCGCCATGGATTCGAGGACGACGGTGGGCAGGCCGTCGATGTTGCCGTCGTCGGCGGGTACGCAGGGGGCGGCGAAAACATCGGCGTCGGCGATGAGGTCGCGGATTTCGCTCTGCGTGCGGGGGCCGATGAGGCGCACCGATTCCTGCAGGCTCGCCGCGGCGATCTGGGGGTTGAGCTCGGCCGTGAGGTCGCCGTCGCCAGCGATGGTGACGTCCACCGGGGTGCCGGCGTCGCGGAGCTGAGCCGCGGCGGAGATGAGGTCGGCGAACCCCTTCTTCGGGACGAGGCGGCCGACGGCGGCCACCTTCAGCGTGTCGCGCGGTTCGGCGGGGGTGCGGAAGGGGAATCGGTCGAGTTCGAGCGCGTTGTACTGCAGGCTGACGCGAGCGCCGGTTCCGTCGAGGACGGTGGCGAGGTGCTCGTCGTTGAAGCGGCTGATCGCGATGACGCGGTCGGCGTCGGTGGCCAAACGGCGTAGCCAGACCGGATCGACGCTGTCGTGGTAGATGTCCTTGGCGTGCGTCGTGAGCGTGTAGGGCACGCCGGTGAGCCGCGACGCGATCCAGGCCATGCGGCCGGCGAGCGTGGCGAAGTGCGCGTGAAGGTGCGTGATGCCGTCGGCGAGGACGGCCTGGGCCAGCTCGACACCCTGGGCAACCTCGTCGCCGGGCAGCGTGGCCAGCTCGGGGAGGATGGCAGCGAACCGTTCGCGCAGGTCGGCGTTGGCGACGCCGTCGGCGATGCGGGCCCACAGGTCGGCGCCCTTGGGGTAGCGGGAGATCCACGTCACGCCGGCCTTTACCCGCGCGATCTCGGGATGGAAGCGGGCGTCGGTGGTGGGCCGAAGTGCATAGATGGAGAGGTCGTCGCCGTGTGCTTCGCGGGCGAGGATCTCGGTGACGATGAAGGTCTCCGAGAAGCGCGGGTAGACCTTCAGGACGTAGCCAATGCGGCTCATGCGGATGCTCCTACGAGGTGACGGGTCAGCAGTTCGGCTGCGTAGTGGGCGGTGACGGTGAGGCCGTCGCGCTCGATGTGGCTGCGGTCGGCGCGGCGCTCGACGGCGTCGGCCACCCAGGCGCTGAGCGAGGCGGAGGTGACGTCGTCGGCGCGCATCAAATCCATGGCGCCGACGCGCTGCATGGCCTCGGCGCGGATCAGCTGCTCCAAGCGGGGCACCTCGCGGGGGACGATGAGGCCGGGGGTGTCGGTGGCGAGGATCTCGCACACCGTGTTGTAGCCACCCATCGCGATGACGGCCGCGGCGTTCTCGATGTGTTCCACGAGGCCGGGCAGCGACTGGTAGACGATCGTCTTCGGGCCGGCCTGCGCCTGGATTTCGGCGACGGCGTCGTCGTCGAGCTGCGGGCCGGTGACGACGAGGTGCTGGTAGCCCTCAGGCACCTCGATGGCGACGGCGACGCGCAGGAGTTCCATGCCGTCGGATCCGCCGCCGGTGGTGGTGAGGATGAAGGGCGGGTTCTCGACGAGGCCGTCTTCGGCGACGGCGTCGGCGCGACCGTTGGCGAGGTAGCCGGTGAAGCGGATGCGGTCGACGAGGGCGGGCGGGGCCTCACCGGTCGCGATCGGATCGTGGACGTTGCGGTCGCCGTAGATCCACACCTCGTCGACGAGTTCGCGCAGCTTCGTGGGGTTCTTGAGGCGCTTCCACTCGGCCGCGACCACCTCAGGCTCGTCGAGCACCTCGCGCAGGCCGAGAACGACGCGCGCCTCCGGCTTGGCGGCGCGGAGGCGACGCAGGGGGCGGCGCAGTTCCTTGCGGACGCCGTAGATGTGGCGGTCGATGATGACCAGATCGGGCATGAAGCCGAGCAGCGCGGCCTCCAGCACGGAGGAGCGCAGGTTGATCAGGTCCTTGGTGGCGGCGCCGAGGTTGCGCGGCTCGTAGCCGTCCTCACCTTTGGAGATGCCGGGGATGGTCAGCCAGTCGAAGCCCTTCGGGAGCGGGAAACGGCTGGCGCGCGGTAGGCCGGAGACCAGCAGGCCCGACACCTCGCGGCCCGTCTCCGCGGGGATGACGCGCGCGAGGTGGTGGGCGATGGCGAGGTTGCGGCGGACATGGCCGAGCCCCTGAGAGTCGTGGCTGTAGAGCAGTACCCGAATGGGGGTGGCGTCCATGTCTGTCCTCCTTGGCCGGCGTCGGTTAACTTCCGGTGACGAGAAGCTTTCCGGCCGCCCGTGAGGAGGACGTGAGGTTCAGATGGGAATTTTCTCATCGACGCAAACGGTGTTTGCGGTT
>DYZF01000107.1 GCA_020741375.1 Tessaracoccus flavescens | reverse complement strand
CGATGCCGCCGTCGATTTGGTAAACCTCGTTGAAGCCGCGGTTGATCATGAGCGCGCTGAGCACCTCGCAGCGGATACCGCCGGTGCAGTAGGTGATGACAGGGCGCGTCTTGAGGTGGTCGTACTTGCCGGATTCGAGTTCGGCCACGAAGTCGTGGGTGTTGTCGACGTCCGGCACGACGGCGCCGTCGAAGCGACCGATCTGCGCCTCCACCCGGTTGCGGCCGTCGAAGAAGACCACGTCGTCGCGGGTAGCGGCGAGCGCATCCACCTCCTCGGGGCTGAGGTGCCGCCCGCCGCCGACGACGCCGTCGCCGTCGACGACCACCTCGTCGGGCACGCCGAAGGAGACCAGCTCGGGCCGGGTCTTGACCGACAGCCGCGGAAAGTCCAGCGTGAGCCCGTCGTCGCCGATCCCGGTGCCCTCGGACCACTTGGGGTCGAGTTCCTTGAAGGGGGCGTACGTCTTGGTGGCGCGCAGGTAGGCCTTGCACGCGTCGAGCTCCCCACCGAGCGTGCCGTTGATGCCGTGGGGAGAGACGATGATCCGGCCGCGCAGCCCCAGGCGCGTGCAGAGTTCGAGCTGCCACAGCTTGACCGCCTCCGGGTCCGCGATGGGTGCGAACTTGTAGAACAGGAGAATCTTCGCGACGGCCATGGCGGATAAGTCTAGGGGTATCGCTGGGCGCTCCCCCTAGACTGGGGCGCATGACCAACGAGACCCGCACCGCCTGGGCCTGGGGCCTGGCCACCGTCCACACCACTGGCGCCGTCCTCGACGTGTGGTACCCGGAGCCCCAGCTCGGCTCCGAGATCACCGACGAAGCAAACTCGCTGCTGCGCGACGCGCAGTACGTCGATGAGATCCGCCAGGTGGAGGCGAAGGTTGTTCGCGTCGAGATCAACCTCGACGACGCGCCCGAGACCGTCGAGGACGCCTACCTGCGGCTGCATCTCCTGAGCGCTCGCCTCGTGCAGCCACACGGGCTGAACCTCAACGGCCTGTTCGGGATCCTGCCCAACAACGCGTGGACCACGAAGGGTCCGGTGCGGCTCACCGACGTCAACCGCGTGCGCGTTCTGCTGCGGGCCCGCGGCGAACAGCTCACCGTCTACGGCATCGACAAGTTCCCCCGCATGGTGGATTACCTCACGCCGTCGGGCGTCCGCATCGCCGACGCAGACCGTGTCCGCTTGGGCGCGCACCTGGCCGAGGGCACCACGGTCATGCATGAGGGCTTCGTGAACTTCAACGCCGGCACGCTGGGCACCTCCATGGTTGAGGGTCGGATCTCGGCGGGCGTCGTCGTGGCCGACGGCACCGACGTGGGCGGCGGCGCCTCGATCATGGGCACCTTGTCCGGCGGCGGCCAGGAAGTCATCCGCTTGGGCGAGCGCTGCCTGCTGGGCGCGAACTCCGGCGTGGGCATCTCGCTGGGCAACGACTGCGTGGTGGAGGCCGGCCTCTACGTGACCGCCGGCACCAAGGTCACCCTCGACGACGGCCAGGTGGTCAAGGCCCGCGAGCTGTCTGGCCAGGACGATCTGCTGTTCCTCCGGGATTCGGTCAAGGGTCACGTCATCGCGCGCCACCGTCGCGGCTCGAAGGTTGAGCTCAACTCTGAGTTGCACGCCAACTGATGCGCAAATCGCTCATCGTGGCCTTGGTCGCGATCGCGCTTCTGGCCGCGCTCGGCATCGTCGGCTGGAGGACGTACCAAGGCATGGTGAAGCGGCTGACGCCTGAGGTGTGCACCGTGACCCGTGCCGACGGTGAGACCACCAGCCTGTCGGCCGAGCAGGCCCGCAACGCGTCGATCATCGTGGCAGCCAGCATCCAGCGCGGCCTTCCGGAGCGCGCCGCCGTCGTGGCCATCGCGACGGCGTACCAGGAATCTGGGCTGCGCAACATCGATTACGGCGACCGCGATTCGCTCGGCCTCTTCCAACAGCGCCCTTCCTACGGCTGGGGCACGGAGGAGGAGATCATGGATCCGTGGTACTCCTCCAACCGCTTCTACGAGGAGTTGGTGAAGTTCAAGGATTGGGAGGGCACCGACGTCAACGACATGGCGCAGAAGGTGCAGCGCAGCGGCTTCCCGGAGGCCTATCGCAAGCACGTCCCAAACTCTGAGGCCGTGGCCGGTGCTCTGCGCGGCTCGCGCCCCGCGTCCCTGTCGTGCCTCAACTTCGAGACGTCCCCGGCGAACCCGACGTCGTTCGAGAAGGTGCTGGCCGCGTTCGGCGACAGCCTCAGCAGCGAGCCGATCGACACCGGCCTCACCATCACCACCGTGCACGAGACCACGGCGTGGGCTGCGGCTCAGCATGTGATCGCGAATTCCTACGACGGCGGCGCCACCGAGGTGGCCGTGGGCAATCAGGTGTGGCGCCACGACGAGGCCGGATGGAGCGAAACCAGCGACACCCCCCAGCCCACGAACACCGTCTCGGTCACGCTGGGCTGAGCGCGGTCGCGCCGGCGGAACCGCCCGCCGGTAGACATCCGACCCTCCCCAACTGGGCGACCATCAGGCTTGCTACCGTTGTATAAGCCGTTGTCCCGTCGCAGTGACAACGCAGGAAGGTCTCGCCATGCAGGAGCAGTTGGCGGCGCTGAGAGCCAAGCGTGAACAGGCCCTGGCCGGAGGCGGGCCCGCACGCGTCGAGGCGCAACATGCCAAGGGAAAGCTGACGGCCCGGGAGCGCCTGTCCATCCTGTTGGATGAGGCCTCCTTCCAAGAACTGGGCGCGCTCGCGACGCATCACAACTCGGATTTCGGGATGGATCAGCACCGCTATCCCGGCGACGGGATCATCACCGGATTCGGCAAGATCCAGGGCCGACGCGTCGCCGTCTTCGCCCAAGACTTCACGGTGTTGGGCGGCTCCTTCTCCGAGGTCCAGTCCAACAAAATCTCCCGGATCCAAGATCTCGCGATCGCGGCCGGCATCCCGCTGATCGGACTCAACGATTCGGGCGGAGCCCGCGTGCAGGAAGGCGTCCGGTCGCTGGCCGCCTACGGCGAGGTGTTCGTCCGCAACGTCAAGGCGTCCGGCGTGGTGCCCCAGCTGTCGCTGATCATGGGCCCCTGCGCCGGCGGCGCGGTGTACAGCCCGGCCCTGACCGACATC
>DYZF01000106.1 GCA_020741375.1 Tessaracoccus flavescens | reverse complement strand
CTACGCGGCCTTCGACGTGACGCCGGAGGATCAGCTGTGGCTGGATGAGCAGGAGCGAGTCACCATCTGGTGAGATCATGAGAACGCTCTAGAGCAGACGCCCGCTTGGCTATCCGCCAGGTGGGCGTCTCTCTTCTCCCACCGAAACATCCCCTCCAATACGCTTGTGACAGCGAGATCTATCGGTGTCAAGATAAAGATTTGATAACGAACAAAGTCCCCGGGTTGACTCCGGAGGGCTTGCGGTTCAACATTCTTAATGAGAGCGCTCACATCGGGCGCTGCAAACAGACAAAGGAGTCAACTGTGAAGCGATCCCTCGCCTTGTTGAGCGTCGTTGCCTTGGGCCTCGCGGCCTGCTCGTCGAACACCCCCGCGGGCGATGAGTCCTCCGCCGGCGCAGACCCGAACGCACCCGTCACGCTACGCGTCGCCACCTTCAACGAGTTCGGCTACGAAGAACTCTTCACGGAGTACATGGCCGATCACCCGAACGTGAAGATCGAGCACAAGAAGGCCGCCACCACCGACGAGTCGCGCGACAACCTCAACACCCGCCTCGCCGCGGGCTCGGGCCTGTCCGACATCGAGGCCGTCGAGGTGGACTGGCTGCCCGAACTGATGCAGTACGCCGACAAGTTCGTCGATCTGACCAACGACGACGTCAAGGACCGTTGGCTGGAGTGGAAGACGGCCGCCGCCACCACGCAGGACGGCGCCCTCATCGGTTACGGCACCGACATCGGCCCCGAGGCCGTGTGCTACCGCGCCGACCTGTTCGAGGCCGCGGGCCTCCCCTCCGATCGCGCCGAGGTGGCCAAGCTGCTCGAGGGCGACTGGGCGAAATACTTCGAGGTGGGCAAGCAATTCGTCGCCAACTCCGACGCCGCGTGGTACGACTCCTCGGACGCCACCTTCCAGGGCATGGTCAACCAGGTTGCCGAGCCCTTCGAGAACCCCGACGGCACCCCCAAGCCGCTCGCCGACAACACCGAGATCAAGGCGATCTACGACCAGATCATGCAGGCCAAGGCTGACGGCCTCTCCGCCGGCTACGCCCAGTGGAGCGAGGACTGGACCGCAGCGTTCCAGAACAACGGCTTCGCGACGATGCTGTGCCCGGGCTGGATGATGGGCGTCATCGAAGGCAACGCCGCGGGCGTGACCGGCTGGGACGTCGCCGACGTCTTCCCCGGTGGCGGCGGCAACTGGGGCGGCTCGTACCTGACCGTTCCCAAGCAGTCCGAGAACCAGGAAGCAGCCCGCGAGCTGGCCGCTTGGCTCACCGCTCCCGAGCAGCAGATCAAGGCCTTCAAGTCGAAGGGCACCTTCCCGTCACAGGTTGAGGCCCTCGAATCCGAGGACCTGCTGAGCCAGACCAACGAGTTCTTCAACGACGCTCCCACCGGTGAGATCCTCGCCAACCGCGCAGCAGCAGTGTCGGTGACCCCCTACAAGGGCCCCAACTACTTCTCGATCCGCGCCACCGTCACCGACGCCCTCAACCGCGTCGAGTCCGGCACCGACGATCCCGCCTCCTCGTGGGACAAGGCCCTTGAGGCCTACCAGGCCCTCGGCCTGAGCTGAGTCAATCAGTCAGTGGGCCCCGGCCGTGACCCGGCTGGGGCCCACCCTCAAAGGGAAAACTCGTGTCAGCATCAGCCACCGCACCTCGAACGCTGCGGCAGAAGCTCAGTCGCCTCGACGTGAAGCTCTCGCCGTACCTCTACATCAGCCCGTTCTTCATCCTGTTCGCCATCGTCGGCCTGTACCCCCTGCTCTACACGGCATGGGTGTCGCTGCACGATTGGCACCTCATCGGCGGTCAGGGCGATTTCGTCGGCCTCAAGAACTTCGCCGACGTGCTCCAGCAGCCCCGCTTCTACAACGCGCTGAAGAACACCTTCTCAATCTTCCTGTTGTCGTCCATCCCCCAGATCATCACCGCGATCTTCGTGGCGTGGATGCTCGACGCGAACCTCCGCGCCAAGACGTTCTGGCGCATGGGCGTGCTGCTGCCCTACGTGGTGGCACCCGTGGCCGTCTCGCTGATCTTCTCCAAGCTGTTCGCTGACGAATCCGGCCTCATCAACACCCTGCTGACGCAGATCGGTCTTAGCCCCATCGGATGGCACGCTGATTCGTTCGCCGCGCACGTCGCGATCGCCACCATGGTCAACTTCCGGTGGACCGGCTACAACACCCTCATCTTCCTGGCCGCCATGCAGGCGGTGCCGCGCGAGCTGTATGAAGCCGCGGTGGTCGACGGTGCCAACCGTGTGCACCAGTTCTTCCACGTCACGCTGCCGTCGCTGCGCCCCACGATGATCTTCGTCGTCATCACCTCCACCATCGGTGGTCTGCAGATCTTCGACGAGCCGCGCATGTACGACACGTTGGGCGCCGGCGGCGCCGACAAGCAGTGGCAGACGCTCACCATGTACCTCTACGAGCTCGGCTGGGGGCCGACGCGCAGCTTCGGCCGCGCATCCGCCGTCGCTTGGCTGCTGTTCCTGATCATCATCGTCATCGGGGTGGTCAACTTCCTGCTCACCAGCCGAATCTCAAACTCTGAGGGCAAGGCCACCAAGAAGGGGGCCCAGGCATGAGCTCGGTTCCCATGATCGAACAGACTGCCGGCAAGGGCGCCGCCCGCTACGCGCGCCGCAAGCTCGGCATGTCCGGCGGCACCCGTCGCGCCGGCTGGGGCACCTACCTGATCCTCACGATCGTGCTCCTGATCTCGGTGTACCCGCTGTACTACGCCACTCAGCTGGCGTCGTCAGATGCGGCCACCATCGCGAAGAACCCCATCCCGCCGCTGCTGCCGCAGGGCAACTTCTTCAACAACATGAACCGGGTGCTGAACTCGGACATCAACTTCTGGAAGGCCTTCTGGAACAGCGTCACCGTCTCCACAGTGACCGCGGTGTTCCTGGTGATCTTCTCGACGTTGGCCGGCTACGCCTTCGCGAAGCTCCGCTTCCGCGGCAAGGGCCCGCTTCTGTTGTTCGTCATCGCCACGATGGCCGTCCCGGCCCAGTTGGGCATCGTCCCGCTGTTCATCGTCATGAGCAAGCTCGGGCTCACCGGCAATCTGGCCGCAGTCATCATCCCCAACCTAGTGACGGCGTTCGGCGTGTTCTGGATGACCCAGTACCTGCGCCAAGCACTCCCCTATGAGCTGATCGAGGCCGCCCGCGTCGACGGCTGCTCGATGATCCAGACGTTCCGCCACGTGGCCATCCCAGCGGCGGCACCGGCTGCGGCGATGCTCGCGCTGTTCACGTTCGTGGCCCAGTGGACCAACTTCTTCTGGCCGTTCATCGTCCTCGATGCCAGCAACCCCACCCTGCCGGTCGCTCTGCAACTCCTGCAGGCGTCCTACTTCAAGGACTACTCACTCATCATGGCCGGAGTCGTGATCTCCACGCTCCCGCTCATCCTCGTATTCATCGTCACCGGTCGCCGTCTTGTGGCCGGCGTTATGGAAGGAGCCGTGAAGGGATGACCCCCATCACGTTCGACAAGGACTTCATGTTCGGGGCGGCCGCCGCGTCGTTCCAGATCGAGGGCGCCAGCGCCGAGGACGGCAAGGTTCCCTCCATCTGGGACACCATGTGCGCCACCCCCGGCAAGGTGGCCAACGGCGACACCGGTGAGGTGGCCTGCGATCACTACCACCGCATGCCCCAGGACATCGCGATGATGAAGGATCTCGGCCTCAGCACCTACCGCTTCTCCGTCTCCTGGCCGCGCGTCATGTCCGCGCCGGGCGTCGTCAATGAGGCGGGCCTGAAGTTCTACTCCCGCCTCGTGGACGAGCTGATCGCCAACGGCATGACGCCCTGGCTGACGCTGTACCACTGGGACCTGCCGCAGTACGAGCAGGACAACGGCGGCTGGACCAGCCGGGACACGGCGTACCACTTCGCCGACTACGCCGAGGCGGTCTACAACCGGCTAGGCGATCGGGTGGACATCTGGACGACGCTGAACGAGCCCTGGTGCTCCGCGTTCCTCGGCCACGGCTCTGGCGAGCATGCTCCGGGACGCACCGAGCCGCGCGAGACCCTGGAGGCGGTCCATCACCTGCTGCTGGGCCACGGGCTCGCCGTCGAACGGCTGCGCAGCCTCGGCCTCGACGAATCCAAGACGCTGGGCATCACGATCAATCCGTCGACGGTGCACGCGGCCGATCCGTCCAACCCGGACGACGTGGCGGCGGCCCGCCTCCACGACGGGTTCCGCAACCGCATCTTCCTCGATCCGCTCTTCAACGGCTTCTACCCCGCCGACGTCATCGAGGCTGCCGGCGACCTCTGGCCCGCCGAGCTGATCCACGACGGCGACCTCGAGCTCATCTCGCAGCCCATCGACGTGCTGGGCATCAACTTCTACAACGGCGAGATGGTGGGCGGTGACCCGACGGCGGACGTCGCGTCGCCAGGGGCGCCACACCCCAACAGCGGCCAGATCTTCCACGTGGCCCGCGACCTCCCGCACACCCACATGGGCTGGGAGATCTACGCACCGGACTTCACCGAACTGCTCCTCCGACTGCACACCGAATGGACGGCGCCAAACGGCACCTACCTCGCAGTGACGGAGAACGGGGCGGCGTTCGACGACCACCCGGACGAGAACGAGTTCGTTCAGGACGACGATCGGATCGCCTACTACAACGATCACATCCGCGCCGTCCACGAGGCCATCCAGCAGGGCGCAGATGTGCGCGCCTACCTGGCCTGGTCGATCATGGACAACTTCGAATGGGCGTGGGGCTACGACAAGCGGTTCGGCATCGTGCGCGTGAACTACGAGACCCAGCAGCGCACGCCCAAGGCGTCCGCTCACTGGTATGGTCAGTTGGCGCGCACCCACACCCTCACGCAGTAACCTGCTGAATCATGCCCAAGCCCCCCCGGATG
>DYZF01000105.1 GCA_020741375.1 Tessaracoccus flavescens | reverse complement strand
ACGTGCCGACGCTCGACATCGAGAACCTCGCCTAGGACTGAGCTCCCGGCCAGTAGTCGTTCGGGTTCAGGCGGTCGCCGAAGATCGCCTGCCCCACCCGGACGGTGGTGGCGCCGTGGGCGATGGCTAGCTCGAAATCGCCGGACATACCCATCGACAGTTCGGCCCAATCGCTGACGTCACCGGCCTCGTTCCGGAGCCGCTCCTGCACCTCCACCATGCGCTGGAAGCAGGCGCCGACGGCGGCGTGATCGTCGGAGAACACGGCCAGCGTCATGAGACCACGCACCCGCAAGGCGTCGAAGGCCGGTAGTTCACGCGCCAGCTCGACGGCGTCGGCCGGGTCGATCCCAAACTTCTGCGGTTCCCCGGACGAGTTGATCTGGACCAGGACGTCGAGTTGGCGTCCCTCGGCCTGAAGCCGCTTGTCGAGTTCCGCGGCGAGCTTCACCGACGACAGGGCCTGAAACTCAGACGCGAACTTGGCCACGAACTTCGCCTTGTTCGTCTGCAGGTGGCCGATGATGGCCCATTCGATCTCGGGGTGCTCGTCGCGGAGCACCTCCCACTTCTCGTAGGCCTCCTGCACCTTGTTCTCGCCGAAGAGGCGGTAACCACCGGCCGCGACCTCCAGCACGTCCGACGGCGGCTTGGTCTTCGACACGGGCATCAGCCGCACGTCATCCGGCGACCGATCGGCCTGCCGGCAGGCCTCCGCGATCCGGGCTTCGATGGCCGACAGGTTTTCAGCGACACTCATGGCCACCGCGCTCCTAGGGAAATCACTCCAAGTGCCGCCAAGACGGCGAAGACGATGGCCAGACCTGCGTAGCGATCCGTGACCTCGGCCGGCACCTTCTCCATGCCCACCGACTGCCGGATCGCCTCGTACACGTCGCGCAGTTGGCCGCTGGTTTCGGCGGCGTACTTCTTGCCGCCGGAGATGCGGGCGATCTCGCTGAGTTCGAAGTGGTCGACGGCCACCCGCTGCTGCTGGCCGTCCTGATACACGACGCCCCAGTCAGTACCGAAGGCGATGGTGTAGACGGGCACGCCGATCTCCTTCGCGGCCTCTGCCGCGCCGGCCGATCGACGACCGACGTTGGTGGCGCCGTCGGAGAGGAGCACGATCGCCGCCGGCGGGTACTCGTCGGGGTTGTCGGGGTCTGGCGGGGCGAGGCGCAGGGCGTCGATGCTCTTGTAGACACCCTCACCGACGGCGGTCGACGGCGCCAGCGCTAGGGCGTCGACGGCGCGCGTGAAGGCCCCGCGGTCAGTGGTCGGCGGCACCGCGACGTCCGGGGTACCGGCGAACGTCACCAACGCCACGTTGAACCGCTCCGGGAGCGAACCGACGAAGGCCTTGGCCGATTCCTGCGCGGCGGCCAGCCGGCTGGGCTCGACGTCCTGAGCCTCCATCGACCACGACACGTCGATCGCCACCACGATGGTGGCGCGATCGCGCGGCTTGTCGACGAAATCCAGCGGCACCGCCCACGCGACGATGAGCGCACCGAGGCTGAGCAGCGCCAAGAGGACGGCGCCGTGGCGCTTCCACGCCGAATCCTTCGGCACGATGTTGCGAAGGCGCGGGCTGACCGGGCGGTTGTTGCTCTGGCG
The DNA here is from genome assembly GCA_020741375.1 of Tessaracoccus flavescens. GTDB lineage: Bacteria > Actinomycetota > Actinomycetes > Propionibacteriales > Propionibacteriaceae > Arachnia > Arachnia flavescens_A. Next base: position 1,527 of record DYZF01000105.1, on the reverse strand, counting down.
TCCCGAGAGGAACACGTACAGCAGCGCGATGACGGGGATGATCGCCAGCACCCACAGGCGGTTGGGGAACAGGAACTCCAGTGGTGTCATCGCGGCCACCTCGCGGCCATCATGACGGCGCCCAGCGCGGCGATGGCGGCGAACCCCAGCGCGAAGAATGCGTACTGGGCGGTGATGGGCTTCTTGACGTCCTCATAGCCGACGACCGAGCCGATCTCCTTGTAGGCGTCGACGAGCTCGCCCGCGTCCTCAGCTCCGACGGCGCGGCCGTCGGTGGCGTTGGCGATCGCGGAGAGCGCCTCGGTGTCTGGGGCGACGTTCTCGCGCCGACCGTCGATGTCGACGAAGCCGTTCTCGGTGCCGTAGGCGATCGTGTAGATGGGGATGTCGCGCTGCTTCGCGATGGCCACCGGGCCCTCCGGGGCGGGGCCCTCGGTGTTGGTGCCATCAGACAGCATGATGATCATCGCGGGCGCGACGTCGTCCTCACCATCGCCCTTCGGCGCCTGCTGCACGGCCGCCAGTGCCTTGCTGATCGCGTCGCCGATGGCGGTGCCGTCCTGCAATTCCAGAGCGTTGATCGCACGTTCGGTGGCGCCGCGGTCCACCGTCGGCGGAATGGCGATCGACGGCGTCGCCGACAGCGACACCACGGACACGTTGTACGAGGTGGGCAGCTCATGCAGGAACTCGACGGCGGCCTTCTTAGCGGCCGTCAGCCGGTCCGGCTCCACATCGACCGCAGACATCGACAACGACGTGTCCAGCACCATGACGATGGTGGCGCGCTCACGCGGCTGGCGGTCTGTGCCCAGCGGGTTCGCGTACGCCAACCCCAACGCGACCAGCGAACACAGCGACATCGCAACCGCCAAGTGCCTAGTCCAGCGACGCTGCGAGCCGACGACGCGCCCCAGCACGCCCGTGTTGGTGAAGCGCAGTGCCCTGCGGCCCTTGAGCCGCATGAGGATCAGGTACACGATGATCAGGATCGGCAGCAGCGCCAGCACCCAGAGCCGCTCAGGGTTCTGAAACTCGGGAATCCAGTCGAACACCTACTTGCTCACCCCCTGCGGGGGTTGGTGCAGCATGCCCGCGACGCGGCGGTAATTGAGGACGAAGCGGGCGATGTCGGCCACCCAGTCGCGGTCTGTGCGCAGCTGAATGTGTCCGGCGCCCGCGCGTCGCAGCGCCAGCTTCACACGCTCGCGCTGCGCCTGCGTGGCGGCGTCCATGCGGCGGCGGGCGGCGTCGTCGGAGGTGTTGATGTAGCGGGAGAAGTTGGTCTCCGGGTCGCGGATGAGCATCTCGCCGACGTCGGGGAACTCCAGTTCGTGGCGGTCGATCACCTCGATGCACAGCACCTGGTTGCGCACGGCCAGGCGTCGGATGGCGCGCTCCCACGGCGGCGGCACCGACGGATCGAGCTCGGCGTCACCGGGGGTCAGGAAATCCGACACGACGACGCGCATGCCGCGGCGACGGTGCGAGCGGGTGAGTTGCTCGATCCCGTCCTCGAGCTCCAGG
>DYZF01000104.1 GCA_020741375.1 Tessaracoccus flavescens | reverse complement strand
CACGCTGAAAGAGGAGGGCCTGAAGGTCACCGCCACCGCGATCTACTCCAAGACGCAGGGCTTCCTGGCGATCGCGACCGGAGTCGACTACCTGGCTCCCTACTACAACCGGATGCAGGCGCTCGACATCGATACGCGCGGCACGCTCGCGGCGCTGTCGTCGTTCATCCAGCGCTTCGACGCTCCCAGCAAGATCATGGCGGCGAGCTTCAAGAACATCTCGCAGGTGTCGCACGCGCTCGAGTCCGGAGCCGACGCGGTCACCTTGTCGCCGAAGCTGCTGCGGGCGGCCTTGGGCGCGCCGATGATCGGCAGCGCCGTCGACGATTTCATCAAGGACTGGAAGGAGATCTACGGCACCACCACGCTGCCGGACTGACACCTAGCACCTGATCGTTGACGCAGCGACGCCGTCGGCCCCGAAGGGTCCCGACGGCGTCGCTATGCGTAGTGGTTAGCTGAGGGCCGCGTCGAGCTGAGCAGCCAGCTCGCCCGTGGGCGTCCAGACCATCATCTCGTTCTCACCGCGGAAGGAGTACTGGTGGCCGAAGCGGTGAATCGGGAAGATGTCGCCCCACTGGTTCGTGAGGACGATGACGCCGGACTCTCCACCGGGAAGAGCCTCGGGGTGCCCGGGGACCGCTTCAGCCACCGCCTTGTCTGCGATCTGGGCGACGAGGGCGTCGTCCAGAATGACCTTCTCCACCGGCTCTTGGGTGGGGATGATCGGCAGGTCGGAGCAGAAGATGCCCGTGGTGACGTCGCCGAGGCCGATCGGCATCATCGAATACTGAGCCGGGGTGCAGGTGAGCGCTTGGACACCGGCGTCGGGGCTCGGAGCCGAGGCGAAGGACCGCTGATCCTCCCAGAGCCCCACCAGGGTCTTCTGGAACCCGTAGCCGGCCTTCTTGGTGGTGCCATGGGTGGCGTCGGCGCAATCTTCCTCGTAGCCGGTGAGGACGCGCTTCTCGCCGTTGCCGTATTCAAGGATCACGCGGTACGGGGCGGCGGCCTCGTAGCCGCAGCCTTCGGGTGGCGCGGCCGGCGCGGCGGGCAGCGCGAGGAACGCCTCGACGATGCGGTCCGGGTTGGTGACCAAGGGGTCCATGGGCCCGGAGGTGCCGAAGGCCTGGAGTCCGTCGCCGCAGAGGTACGCCTTGGTGACGCCCGTTGGCAGCTCGGGTCCGGTGACGCCTTCGGTGATCGGCGTGAAGCCGTCTTCCTGGAAGCAGGCCGCCGCGCCGGGCATGCCGTCGCGGGCCGGCTCGGGGGCGACGGTGATGGCCGCGTTCGTCGCCTGCGTGGGAGTGGGCGTCGGCGACGCGTACTGCACCGGCTGGAAGACGGACAGGTTCATCGCCAACGGCACCGCGAGGGCCAGGGTGACGGCGGCGGCAGCACCACCGACGGCGAGCTGCTTGTTGCGGCGCTTGCGACGGGCGCCAGCAACCCAGCCGGTGGTCTCGGGGGCTTCGGGGACGACGGTCTTGAAGGCGTCGTGGAGCTTGTCGTTCATGATGCGACTCCAGCTTCAATGAGGTGGGACGATCCGCGCAGGGCTGCTCGGCCGCGGCTGGAGTGTGTCTTGACTGTGCCGGTTGTGACGCCGAGCCGGTGGGCAATTTCTTCGACGCTCAGGTCTTCGAAGTACTGCAACACCAGAACGGCGCGCTGCATGCGGGGCAGCTCGTCGAGGGCTCGCATGAGGTCGAGCCGAAGCGACGACGTCGAATCCTCAAGGCCAGATTCGGCCAGCGTTTCAGCGGGCCGCTCGTTGCGCCAGCTGAGCTTGCGCCACCACGACACGAACGTGCGGTAGATGGTGGTGCGAACGTAGGCCTCGAACTGGTGATCGTTGCCGATCTCCTCGTAGCGACCCCAGGTCTTCGCCAGTGCGGTTTGCACCAGATCTTCTGCGTGCTGGGAATCGCTGGTGAGCAGCCAGGCGGCTCGCCAGAGGTCCTTGCCACGGCGAGCGACGAATCGCTCGAAACCGATGACGTTGTCGACCCCTGGTTCAGTCATTGGGACACCTCCTAACACCCATCACCACGCGGCCAAGGGGCCGGCCGGTTGACACGGTTCTGGATCTTTCTTCGACGGTGTCGCGGAGCCTGAAGCCACCGTCGATGCTAGACCCGCACAACGCCAAACCGGCCGCACTCTCACGAGTGCGGCCGGCCTGCTGGCTCGTCAGCGGCGATGGGCTACGGCGTAGCCAAGATTGCCTCGCCCATCTCTGCGGCGAGCTCGCCTTCGGGGGCGAAGACCATCATTGACTGATCGCCTCGCCAGAGATACGCGTCTTCACCCTCAAGTTTGTTGAGGACCAGCGACTCGCCCCACGGCACCATCAGCGAGATGGTGGGGCCTTCGGTGTTGCGGTTGTCATCCGCGGCCGGCTGCGACTGCTCTTCGAGCACGTCGACGATGCGTCCGATGAACTCCGGCTCGAGCACCTGCGTCTTGAACTCTTCGCTGCCGCCCTGGCACGCCCAGCCCGCGTCCACGTCGACGATGGGGTGCGGCATGAGGTGGTACTCGGGAGCCGGGCAAGTGGCAACCACTTCGACGGCGTTGACGGGGACGTCGTCGCCGATCTCCTGGCGCTGGTCAACCCAGTGGTTACGGACGCTCAGCCAGTAGTCGCGGCTGCCCTGCTTCTTGGTGGGGCCGCCGGAGACGGCGGTGTCGTCCTGCTCGTCGAAGCCGATGATGCGCTTGTCGCCGTCGGGATAGATGAAGACGAGACGCGAATAGTTCGCGGCAGCCTGGGCGTCGTTGTTGGTCAGCTCGGGCAAAGCGTTGTACTCGGCGATCAGCTGCTCGACGTGCTCACCGACGACCGGCTCCAGCGGTCCGACGGTGCCGTAGCCGGTGGGAGCGTCGCCGCAGAAGAAGGCCTGCACTGCGCCGGGTTCGATGTCGGGCCCAAGCTCGGCTTCGCCGGCCGGGGTGCCTTCGTCGTTGTAACAGGCCGCAGCGCCGGGGAGGCCGTCGGGTGCCGGGTGGATGGCCACCTCGGGCTCGGTGCCGGTGGGCTCCTCGGTCGCGGTGGGGCTGGCCGACGTGCTGGTCTCGGTGTCGGTGGGCGACGGCGACGCCCCGGTGGGGGTTGAGGCGGTGCTGGTCGACGGCGTGCTCGCGGCCGGCATGTCCGGCTGCATGGCGCCGGGGGCGCAGGCGCTCAGGCCGACGGCGAGGGTCGCGATCGTGGTGGTGAGGATGAGGTTCTTGATGTTCTTGGCAGACATCGTCGTTCTCCTGGTGTGGCGGGCTTGGCTCCCGGATGCGTGTTTCGCATCTGCCCTCTACTACGCGCTGGGTAGTGGATTCGGTTGACACGCTAACAAGAATTCCGGCTCACCCGTTGAGCGTGGAAGCGTAACCGCAGGCTGCCAGACCCGCCACACCCCCATTCGCTGCCCTACTCCCATTCGCCTGCCTTACTCCTATTCGCCTGCCATGCATGGCAAAACTGTCACCACGCTTGTGGCCAGTGCCCTCTCGAGGGCCCCGACTTCTGGCCCACGACTAAGCTCATCGGCATGCGTGGTGAATACAAGGTTCCTGGTGGCAAGTTGGTGGCGGTCGACGTCGAGAGCGACGACAACCGGATCTCGAGCGCCTTCGTCTCCGGCGATTTCTTCCTCGAGCCCGACGAGGCCCTCGAAGACATCAACGGCGCCCTGATCGGCATGCCCACGACGGCGTCGGTGGCCGACATGGCTGCCGCGATCGAAGCGCGCCTCACCCCCGAGACCAAGCTGATCGGCTTCACGCCGGAATCCGTCGGCATCGCCGTGCGCCGAGCCCTCGGTCACGCCTCGGACTGGTCTGATCACACCTTCGACGTCATCGGCCCGGTCACGATGGACCCGCGCATGCACGTCGCCCTCGATGAGGTCATCGCCGCCGAACTGGCCCGCGGCGAGATCAACCCGAGCCTGCGCATCTGGGATTGGGACCAGCCCCTAGTGGTCATCGGCTCCTTCCAGAGCTACAAGAACGAGATCGACGACGAGGGCCGCGAGCGCCACGGCATCAACGTCGTCCGCCGGATCACCGGCGGCGGCGCGATGTTCATGGAACCCGGCAACTGCGTCACCTACTCGCTCGTAGTGCCGGCATCGCTCGTCGAGGGGTTGAGCTTCGAGAAGTCGTACGAGTTCCTCGATCAGTGGGTGATGGGTGCGCTGGCCGAGGTCGGCGTCAACGCACGCTACGTGCCGCTCAACGACATCGCCTCGGACAAGGGCAAGATCGCCGGCGCCGCTCAGCGCCGCGTGACGGGCGGCGTCGTCATTCACCACGTCACGATGGCCTACGACATCGACGCCGACAAGATGCTGGAAGTCCTGAGGATCGGTCGCGAAAAGATGTCCGACAAGGGAACGAAGTCGGCGAACAAGCGGGTCGATCCCTTGCGCTCCCAGACCCAGCTGCCGCGCGACGAGATCATTCGCCGTTTCCTGGAGCACTTCGAAGGGCGCTACGACACCGTCCGGCGAGAGTACTCCGA
>DYZF01000103.1 GCA_020741375.1 Tessaracoccus flavescens | reverse complement strand
TCGCGCCGATCACGGCGGCCTTGGCCTGCAGTAGGTCCTGTGCGGTCTCGATCTGCACCCCGTCGATGCCGCCACGGATCATGGCCCGCACCTGCGCTTGGTAGGCGTCGCGGATAGCGGCGTACGAGATGTGGCCGAGCGTGGGAAGCTTCGTGCCCGGGCCGACGGAGCCCAGCACGAAGCGCGGACGCTCCTCGGTGGAGAATTCGTCGGCGACACCGCGGGCGATGGACGCCGCCGCCCCGGCCAGTTCCTCGAGCCGGTCGACGATGTCGTACTCACCCAGCGCCGCCAAGTTGGTACCGAAAGAATTGGTCTCGACGGCGTCGGAACCCGCCTCGAAGTAGGCCCGGTGCACCGCGGCAACAACGTCGGGACGAGTGACGTTGAGAATCTCGTTGCAGCCCTCAAGGCCCTGGAAATCGTCCTCCAGCGACAGGTCGCCGAAGGACTGCAGCATCGTGCCCATCGCTCCATCGGCGACGAGTACGCGGCGATTCAACAGGCTTCTCAGGGTGGATTGCACCCTGCGCACTCTACTGGGGCTCCCCAGAATCGCCAGTGGCTCCGCCGCTAGCCGGACAGCACCGGTGAGCCCGATAGAATGGAGTGATGAACGTGTCCCGCCTCGAGAATCTGCGCAACCCGGCTGTCGTCGTTGCGTTCTCCGGCTGGAACGACGCCGGCAACGCGGCCAGCGACCTGCTCGACCACTTGATGTCGGCCTACCCAGGCACCGACGCGGGCTCGATGGACGACGAGCGCTTCTACGATTTCCAGCACACCCGTCCGATGCTGCATCGTGCGGCGGATGGGCCGTGGCTCGAGTGGCCCGCGATGCGCTTCCGCGTGGTGCACCACCCTGATCGCGACATCGTCGTGGTGCTGGGCCCGGAGCCAAACCTGCTGTGGAAGACCTTCGCCGCCCAGCTGATCGCACGGATCAAGCAGGTGGGCCCGGAGATCGTCGTCTTCCTCGGCGCCATGCTGAGCGACACACCGCACTCCCGGCCCTTGCCCGTCGGCCTCTACAGCGGAGATCCTGAGGTGCAGCGCAAGCTGGGCCTGCCGGCGTCGGACTACACGGGCCCAACCGGCATGGTGGGCGTCGCGAGCCAGCTGATGATCCACGAACGGATCCCGGCGGCGTCGCTGTGGGTGTCGGTGCCCCATTACGTGTCCACCCCGCCCAACCCGAAGGCCCAGCACGCCCTGTTGAGCGAGCTGGAAACCATTCTGGGCATCGAAGTGGAGGCGGCGGACATCCCCGAAGAGGCGGAGAAGTGGTCGTCGGCCGTCGATCAGCTATCGCAGCAGGATCCAGACATCGCCGAATACATCGAGCAACTCGAAGAAGCACGCGACCAAGAGGAAGTCGAGGGCGCCACGGGCGACACCATTGCAGCCGAACTGGAGAAGTTCCTTCGGCGACAGGGCGACGAACCGCCCCGATGACCGACGGCGCGGGTGCGCGTCAGTGGCGGCAGGCAGCGACGGCGAGATCCCGCAGCTGATTGACCATCGCGTTGGGATCGTCGGCGTTGTACACCGCTGATCCGGCCACGAACGTGTCGGCCCCGGCCTCTGCACAACGTTCGATCGTCTCAACGCTGACGCCGCCGTCAACCTGCAGCCAGATCGGCCGCGATCCCAGCAGCTCGCGCGTCCGCTTGATCTTCGGCAGCACCAAATCCAGGAACTTCTGCCCGCCGAACCCGGGCTCCACCGTCATCAGGAGCACCATGTCCACCTCGTCGAGCATGTCGGCGAAGCCGTCGATGGGGGTGGCCGGCTTGAGCCCCATCGAGGCCCGGGCGCCCAGACGACGCAGCTCGCGCGCCAAGCGGATCGGCGCGTGGCAAGCCTCGACGTGGAAGGTGACCGATTCAGCTCCGGCTTCGGCGTAGGCGGGCGCCCAGCGGTCTGGATCCTGGATCATCAGGTGGATGTCGAGCATCTGCTGGGTGGACGCACGAATGGATTCCACAACCGGTAACCCGATGGTCAGGTTGGGCACGAAGTGGTTGTCCATGACGTCGACGTGGATGGCGTCGGCGTCGGTGATCCGGCCGATCTCACCGCCCAGATTGGCGAAGTCAGCGTTGAGGATGCTCGGCGTGATGCGCATGACACCAGCCTATCGCCGGGCTCAGGACGCGTCCGTCGGCACCCGAAGAAGCGCCAAGAACATCGCGTCGGTGCCGTGGATGTGCGGCCACAGTTGCACGTAGTCACCGACGGCGCAGTCGGGCACATCGGGCAGTGAATCGGCCGCCCTCAAGCGGATGACCTCGGGACGCTCACGCACCACATCGTCGACAACCTCGACGGTTTCCGCCCGGTGCGGGGAGCACGTGACGTAGGCCACCACTCCCCCGGGGGCCGCCGAATCGAGAGCCGAACGGAGAAGTTCCCGCTGCAACTCGCCCAGGGCCTCGATGTCGTTAGGCGATCTCCGCCAGCGAGATTCGGGCCGACGGCGCAACGCACCCAGACCGGTGCAGGGCACGTCAGCCATCACCCGGGCGAAGGCTCCCCGCCACGCTGGGCGGGTACCGTCGCCGGCCATCGCCTGCCAACCGTCCGGGTAGGCCGACAGCGCGTTGCGCACAAGCCGGGCCCGGTGTTCCTGCGCCTCCGAGGCCAGCAACCAGGTGCCGGATTCACGGGCGAGCCCCGCGAGTAGAGCGGCTTTGCCGCCGGGGCCGGCACACATGTCGAGCCATGGCCCCTCCGGCGCAGCGGTGTTGGCCAGAGCCCACGCCACCAGTTGGGAGCCCTCGTCTTGGACGCCCGCCTTGCCGTCGCGGACCAGGGGTTGCTCGGCAGGGGTGCGCGTCGAAGTGGCGCCGAATCGCGAGAACCGGGTGGGGGTGGCGTCGTCGAAGTCTGAGGGTTCGGCAAGCCCTGGCCGCACCACAAGCGTCGGCCTGGGCGCGTCGTTGTTGGCGGACAGCGCTGTGGCCAGTTCGACGAGCAGTTCCTGGCCCGGGAAGTCCCTGGGGTTGACGCCCCTCTGCCAGGCCAGCGCCTCCACGTACGATTGGGCGATCCATCGAGGGTGATGCGAGTGCAGTGCCGTGGCACCCACCTGTTCGCGCGGCGTCAGGGGCTGCAACCATTCAAGCAACGTCTTGCGGGCGACCTTGCGCAGCACCGCGTTGACCAGCCCCGTCACTCGTTGACCGACCGTCTCGCGGGCCAGATTGACCGTCTCGCCGACAGCGGCATGCTTGGCCATGCCCATCGACAGGAGCTGGTGGCAGCCGAGCCGCAGCAGGTCAAGCACGGCCGGCTGGAGGGTGCTCAGCTTTCGACCGGCTGCTGCCTCGATGATCTTGTCGTAGGTGCCCATGAGCCGACACGTGCCGGAGACCAGCTCGGTGGCCAGACCGGCGTCCCGAGCGTCGAGGCCGGCTGTAGCCAGACGTTTGGCCAGCGCGAGGTTGGCGTACGCGTCGTCCGCGGTCACTTGGCGCAGGACGTCGAAGGCCACCCGCCGCGCGCTCACGACAGCACCGTCCCGGCGGCGTTGCGGGCCCAATCGATGGCCGGCATCCGACGTTTGCCGGCGGGCTGTACCTCAAGCAACTCGAGTGTGCCCTCTCCGGTGCCCACGAACGCCTGCCGCTTGGTGGACGCCACCTCTCCCGGCTCCAGGGGCTGTGTGTCGGCGACAGCCACCCGGTACACCTTGAACCGCTCGCCGTCCAGGGTGCACCACGCTCCCGGGTCTGGCGAGCAGCCCATGATCCGGTTGCGCAGTTGACTCGCAGACAGCGACCAGTCGATTCGGGCTTCCTCCACCGTCAGCTTCGGCGCGATCGTGACCCCCTCTTCGGGCTGCGGTGTGGGGCGCTCCCCGGCTGCCACGAGGTCCATGGCCCGCACCAGCTGATCCGCGCCGCTGATCGCCAGTTCCGCCAGCAGCTCGCCGGCCGTCAGATCTGGCATGGGGCGGCTCTCCATCAGGTAGACGTCTCCGGCGTCGAGGGCCTTCACGATCTGGAAGCAGGCCGTGCCGATCTCGTCGTCGCCCGCCATGACTGCTCGCTGTACTGGCGCGGCCCCGCGCCAGCGCGGCAGCAGTGAGAAGTGCAGGTTGACCCAGCCGTGCAGAGGGATGTCCAAGGCAGATTGCGGCAGCAGCGCCCCGTAGGCCACGACAGGGCAGCAATCGGGAGCCAGTTCCCGCAACCGGTCTTGGAACACGGGCTCGCGTGGGTGCTCCGGCTTGAGCACCTCGATGCCCAGTTCCTCAGCACGTCGTGCCACGGGCGACGGCGTGAGTTTGCGTCCCCGGCCCGCGGGGGCGTCGGGGCGAGTGATGACGGCAACCACCTCGTGAGATGAGGCCACCAGCGCCTCGAGCGAGGGCACCGCGACGTCTGGGGTGCCTGCGAATACGAGCCTCATGCGTCCTCCAACGATTCCGGGTCTACATGCACTGACAGCTGGCCTTGCTCCTTGCGCGCGGAGCGGATGGCGAGGGCGCTCTTGACCCTGCGGGTCAGCTCTCGTGCCTGAGTGACCGGGACGCGGAGCAGAGCTGCCCACCGGTCGTCGCCAACCTCGGTGGGGCCAAGGATATCGACGCCCGCCCAGTCGTCGTTGTCCAAGAAGTCGCGCACGGCGTCGGTGTGGCCGTCCACTCGGACCATCTTGGTGGCCGGGGTGAGGCCCGCATCCACGCGGTCCGCCAGTTCGCGCACCAGGAACCCGTCGATGTCTGCCCTGACGAGAGCCTGAACAGCAGGGTCGGCACTCGGGCCGACGATCAGGACCGATCCCCCGTCCTGCGGCGCGCGCACCAGCGCGGCGGCGTTGGACCACCGTCGCACAGCCTCCTCGGCGGCCCGCATGTCGATGCGATTGAGGGTCACCTCGGCGTCGAGGATCAACAGCCCGGCGTAGCCAGAGGGCGCTGCCGGTTCGGCCCCTGGGGTAGCGACCACGATGGCCGGCTCGTCGGGCACGTCGTCGCGGATCCGCGCGCCGGAGCTGTTGACGGCGAGCACGCCCGGGAACGCGCGGGCCAGTTCCTCTGCGGTGCGGACCGCACCGGGTAGCGGCGTGCGAAGCCGCGACGTGTGGCAGTGCGGACAGGTCCACCGAACCGGGGCGTGACCGCACAAGGCGCACTCGGGGGCGCCTCGCCGCCGTTCGCGCAGAGGACCATCGCACTTGGGGCAGCGGGCGCGGTTGCGGCACCGTTCACACGACAGAGCGCCCGCGTATCCGCCCATCGGCACCTGCACGAGGACGGGGCCCTTGGGCAGGTGATCGCGCAGGAACCTGAACGCCATGGAGGGGATCCGCAGCCGAGCGGCGGTGGGGTCGCGGTCGCGGTCGTCCTCGGTGACCACTCGGACGGGAGGTTGTGCGCGTCGCGCGTCGGCCGGGGTCAAGCCCAGCGGCCTCAGCCACCCGCGCTCCACCAAGGCCTGCGCGTCGGTACTGCGGGCGTACCCGGCGAACAGCAGCGCGGCATTCTGCCTGGCGGCGCGGATGATCCCGACGGCGCGAGCGTGCGGGTAAGGGGTGCGGCGGTCCTCATGCTGATCGTGTCCCTCATCGACGACGACCACGAGGCCGAGGTTGTGAACGGGGGCGTAGACGGCACTTCTGGTGCCGAGCATGATCCGTGCCTCTCCACGGGAGGCTGCCAGATAGTTGCGGTAGCGGGCCGAGTGTCCGTTCTCCGACGCGAGCACCCCCACGGCGCCGTGTCCGAAGGCGGCGCGGAAGGTGGCCAG
>DYZF01000102.1 GCA_020741375.1 Tessaracoccus flavescens | reverse complement strand
TCGGGTTCACGTGGCCGCGTTCCTTGGATTTGGCTTCGACGAGGATGTCGCGTATCAGCGCGAACTCCAGCGCGAAGGCCGCACCCTGCAGGCCGCTGAGCAGCGATCCGCCGGAGGTGAGTCGCTGGCGTCGGATGCCCCGCAGCCGGAGATACGCCAAGATGCCGGCGCCGACCATCAGCAGCAGTCCAACGCCCGCGACGATGTACGCGAGTTCGACGGAGAGACTCGCGGCGGCGCCGAGGTCGATCCAGCCGGCGGCGCCTGCCACCAGCGCGACCATCGTGCCGATCGCGACGGCGCCGATCAGGATCTGCACGGTCTTGACGATCCACCGTCGGTCCAGCCCCTGTTCGGAGGCGGCGAACGCCACCAGACCGGCAGAACCGAAGCCGCCGGCCAGCGCCCAGATGCCGATGCCCGGCAGCGGGGAACCCGTGAGAGCGGCGATCAGGGCGCCGAACAAGGCGCCGACCACCAGCGCGACCACGATGGCCGCGACCATGCGTCGAACGAGGAGGCGCCGTCGGTCGGTTGGGCCGTCCATGAGCCAGAACCCCTCGGCCGCCGATGCGACGACGGGGCCGAACATGCGCGACAGGATGAGGGTGAACGCCAGAATGCCGGCGACGGCGGCCCACGGCAGGAGGCCGCGCGCGGCGAGGCAGCTGTCGGTGTCGCACACCGCCACCACCTGCTGGGCGCGAATGATCGAGGAGATGAGCATGGCGCCGATGAGCACGATGCTGAACACCATGACGTAGCCGTCGGAGATCGCCTGCCAGATGCTGCGGTCGGCGCGACCCCGGCGCCAGTCCTTCATGAGCAGCGCGAGCTGCCGTTCGTCGACGACGCCGATGTCTTGGAAGTGCTGATTGGTCATCAGACGCCCAGCCGGATCGAGCGGGCGCCGATTGCCTCCAGCAGCGAGGGCTCATGCGAGGCGAGGACGATGGCGAGCCCGCCGGCGAGGTCGGACTTCAGCCGCTCCCCCAGCCACGCGACGCCTTCGACGTCGAGGCGCTGCTCCGGCTCGTCGAGGACGAGGAGCTCGCGGGGGCGGACGAAGGCCGTTGCCAGAGCGAGGCGGCGACGCTGGCCCGACGACAGGGTGCTGGGCAGCTGACCCGCCTGCGCAACCAGCTGGACCTCTTCGAGGACCTCGTCGACGAGTGCGTCGGGGTCGGTGAGGCCGTGGGCGCGGGCGAGGAGGTCGAGGTGTTCGACGACGGAGAGGTCTGGGAAGAAGTCGAGATCGTCGATGACGGTGGCGACGGAGCGGCGGATCTTCGGGTTGGTCTCGGACACCTTGATGCCGTTGACGGTCACGGTTCCCTCGTCTGGGCGGTCCGCGCCGACGAGGCAGCGCAGGACGGTGGACTTGCCGGCACCGTTGCGTCCGGTGAGTGCCACTGCCTCCCCCGCATGGACCTTCATGCTGAAGTCCTCGACGATGGTTACCGGCCCGTAGGCCTTCTTGAGGTTCTCAACTTGGAGCACGACGTCTTTCTTTGCCACGGCGACCATTGTTCACCACGCACCAAGAAACTCCCATTCTGGGCGGGAGCTTGGCAGTCTGGACCCCATGATCGTGATCGTCGTCTTCGCCCCGCTCTCCCATGCCGATGATGTGCGCCGCGCGCTGGCCGACGCCGGGGCCGGGGCCATCGGCGAATACACCGCCTGCAGCTTCTCCGCGCCCGGTGAGGGTCGCTTCCTCCCCGGCGAGGGCGCCACCCCGCATATCGGGGCTGCCGGTCGCCTAGAGGTGGTGGATGAGGTGCGGATCGAGTGCGTCTGCGACGAGCAGGCCGCGAGGGGCGCCGTCGAGGCGATGCTGGCCGCGCACCCGTACGAGGAGCCCGCCTATCACTGCTACCGGGCGCTCACCGTCGACGAGCTCTAGGGGCAGCGATCAGCGCGGGGCGACCGTGATCCGCTGCGCCAACGTCGCGGAGCCGCCGGGCTTCAGGGAGAACGCGTCGCCCAGCGCGTTGGCAGCCTCGACGCAGACCATGCCGGTCCATTCGTCGTCGCCGAAATCTGGCATGGCGGCGGACTTGTCCACCCACGGGTTCCACACGACGGTGTTGCGCGCGCCTTGGCTCTTGACCACGAGGCGACGGTTGAGCGCCGGATCGTCGACGGTGACGTCGCTGCCCTTGAGGTAGACGCGGTCGGTTTCGCCGGTGATCGTGATGTCGCCGTCTTGGGTCTTGGTGGTGGCGCCGTCGACCTTGTCGACGTACTCCACGCCGTCGAGACCGGACAGGGAGATCTGCCGCGAATCGCAGACCGTGAGGTAGGTGTGCAGCGCCTGCTCGATGTCGACGGCGTCGCTGCCGCTGGCGTGCGCTGTGAGGACCAGCTCGAGCGCCTCGCCCATGGTCACGACGTAGGTGAGGTCGACGCCGTCGCGGCTGAGGGTGAAGGTGAGTTCCGTGGCGCCGTCGAGGTCGCGGGAGCCTTCAAAGGCCCACTCGGAGATGCGCGCCCAGCCGTGGGCGGGGGCCTTGTCGCCGTCGCGGCCGGGGCCGAACCATGGGAAGCAGATCGGGACGCCGCCGCGGATGGGGGCCGCGCCGTCAAACGCCGACTGGCTGGAGAGCCACAACACCGGCTCGGCGCCCTTGGGCTGCCACGCGGTGACCGTCGCGCCGTGGAGGTACACCTCCCCTGTGCAGGCGTCGTTGTCCACCTTCACGCTCAGTTGTCCGCCGTTGCTGCTGCTGGGATTGGGCATGGAAGCCAGCCTAGGCCGGGGCGTCGCGTGCCGCGGGGAGTCTGCTCAAAGCCTGCGCGCACCCTGCAACAGATGGCACGTTCCGGCAGGTGGGCGGCTGTCACTGGGCTTCGCTACTCTGAAGCAATGCAGAATCAGCGGGCCACGATGGAGAAGCGTCGCGGCGATGTCGCAGCCATGTTCGACGGTGTCGCCAAGCGATACGACCTCTTCAACAGCGTGCTCAGCCTCGGGCAGGTGGAGTTGTGGCGCAAGGCCACCGTGGCCGCCGTCGATCCTCAGCCCGGGCAGCGGATTCTCGATCTGGCGGCCGGCACCGGCACGTCGTCGGCGCGGCTGGCCGATCACGGCGCCTACGTGGTGCCCAGCGACATCTCTTTGGGCATGCTCAAGCAGGGCCGGCTGCAGCAGCCGCTGCTGGATTTCGTGGCGGGCGACGCGCTGGCGCTGCCCTTCCCGGACGAAACCTTCGATTCGGTCACCATTTCGTACGGTCTGCGCAACGTTGAGCGCACCGTCGACGCGCTCGCCGAGATGTATCGCGTGACGAAGCCCGGCGGCCGCGTCGTGATCGCGGAGTTCTCCACCCCGACGTTCACGCCGTTCCGGTTCGTCTACAACAACTACCTGATCGCGGCGCTGCCCACCATCGCGAAGCTCTCCAGCAACCCCGTGGCCTACGGCTATCTGGCCGAATCAATCCTGGCGTGGCCAGATCAGCAGGGGCTGGCGGATCTGATGACGGAGGCCGGCTGGCAGGGCGTCGAGTGGCGCAACCTGGCCGGCGGAATCGTGGCACTGCATCGGGGCTGGAAGTCGGAATGAGCCTCGTTCTGGATGCCTACGCCGCGCGCACCTGCCCGGTGAAGACATTCCACACCTTCGATCCGACGGCCACCCAGCCTGAGCGGCCACACGACGAGTCACTACCGGAATCCTTCTCCGGCGGTTCAGATCTGCGCGACGACGTGCTGGCGGCTCTCGTCGAGCACACCGCCGGAGTCGTGGATCTGCGGCCGTTGCGCGACGCGAAGGTGTCTTGGACGGAGCAGGAGGAGGCCTGCCTCGAAGCGATGGGCGCCGGCGCTCCCCTCATCATCGGCGGCGTGCTGCCCTTGGATCTCGACGGGCACCGCAGTGGCCGGCCGGATGCGCTGGTGCGCGGCGACGACACCGCCGAAGGTGCGCCCGGCTACTGGCCCTTGCGCGTGAAGCACTACCGGGTGCGGGAGAAGCAGGTCGGGTCCACGTCGCTGCAGATTTCGCAACTGACGGCGGTGCACTCGCGCGAGACGCTGGCCGACCTTCGCTACCGCTCCTACCGGGAGGCGGTGCTGCTGGAGTGCGCGCACTTCTGGCGCCTGCTGGAATCGTGCGGGTTCGCGTCCAGCCGCCCGATGGCGGCCGTCGTGGGCGACGACGAGACCGCGGACGGCCTCCCGCCGTCGGTCACGTGGGTGGATCTCAGTCATAAGTTCATCCGCACCTACTCGAAGTCGGCCGGCCACAAGCTGCGCTCGGCGCTGGAGCGGTACGACCACGAGCACAATTTCCGCGTCTACGTCGCGGAGAACGCGCGGCGGCGCACCGGAGTCGACGACCCGCCGCCCGTGGTGCGCCCCATCCGGGTCAAGGAGTGCGAGTGGTGCGCCTGGTGGTCGGTGTGCCGGCCGCAGATGGACGACGACGATCTCTCGCTGCGCATCTCCAAGGCGCCCCTCGACGTGCGCGAGCTGCAGACGTTGATGTCGTTGGGCATCAAGACGGTCGCGGAACTGGCGAGCGCAGACATCGACGCGATCCTGCCGAAGTACCTGCCCCAGACCGGGCACCGGGATCGCTCCGAGATGCGGCTGCGTCAGGCGGCCCGTCGCGCCCGCATGTTGGCGGCCGGAGTGGATCTGGAGCGGTCCAGCGTCGAGCCCATTGGCGTGCCGCGCTCCCCCGTCGAGCTTGATCTCGACATCGAGACCGCCGAGGACGGCACCGTCTACCTCTGGGGCGTTCTGATCACCGACGCTGAGGGAACCAGGTTCAAGGAGTTCAGCCGCTTCGAGCACTTTGGCATGGACGCGGAGCGCGCGTTGGCGGCCGAGTTCTCCCAGTGGCTGGTCGATTTCATCGCCGAGCATCCCGACGCCAAGGTGTTCCACTACTCCGATTACGAGACGGTGCATCTGAGGCGCATCGCCAAGGACGCGGGCAACGCCGCTCTCACTGCCGCCACGGAACTCATCCGCGACCACTTCGTGGACTTGTTCGGCTTCGTGCGCGACAACTTCGTCGGGGTCGACGGTTTGGGGCTCAAGGTGGTGGCGTCGAAGGGCGCGCAGTTCGCGTGGCGCGACGAGGAGCCGGGCGGTCTGGCGTCGCAGTCGTGGTTCACGGAGGCGGTCGACGCGCCGGACGAGTCGGTGAGGCAGGCCGCGCGTCAGCGCGTGTTGGATTACAACGAGGACGACGTGCGGGCCACTTTGGCGGTTCGGCGTTGGCTCACCACGTTGGACGAGGCGGACGTCTAGCTCACCCACTCGCCACACTGCCTTATAGGCAAGTCGGGCCAGCAACGGAACCCCGCGGACGAGTCGACGTCGCACTTGTCCTGCGCGGACTGCCACCATCATTCGGGAGTGGGGCGGGGATGGGGCCTTCGCGGTGGGTCGGGCGTCGGGGCGTTCGGCCCCATCCCCGCCACACTCGCCCCAACCACGGTGCCCCAGCCCCTACCGGACCGAGGAGCCGGAGCGCCGAGGATGAGGGGCCGTCGTCGTCCCTGGCGCAAGCCGGGTGGGGTAGTAACGGCCTGCACTCGGTGCAGGGCCTGCCGGCGG
>DYZF01000101.1 GCA_020741375.1 Tessaracoccus flavescens | reverse complement strand
AGCAGAACCCCGGCGACGATCAGCCCCCGCCAGCCGCGCCACCCAAGGTCCGTGGCCGCCCACAAAGCCGCGACCCCTAGCGCCACCATCAATGCGTCGTTGTGCACGCCGCCCACCCATTGCACGGTCATGATCGGCACCATCAGGCCGGCCCACAGCGCGACCCCTGGATCGACGGCGAACCGTCGCGCCAAGCGCGGCAGGACGAACGCGAGGATCGCCAACGCCATCAGGCTGGGCAGGCGGAGGGCCACCGTCGTCCAATAGGGGTCACCGCCGGTGAGGCGGGAGATGGCGCCGAACAGTTCCAGCGACAGCGCCGGGTACACCGACGTGGTCTCGTGCCAGTGCGTGCCCACCAGCAGGCCCGCTTGGCCGGCCTCGCCGAGCGGGACGGTGTACGCGTCCTGACCGCGCGCCACGAGCCAGCCGGTAGCGGCGTAGGCGTAGGAATCGCGCGAGTGGAGCGGGAAGGTGAACATCAGCGGGACGGTCCAGATCGCCGTCGTGAGGATGGGTCGGCGCCAGCGCGGCCCCAACTGCCACCAGGCCAGCAGCAACACGGACGTGGAGAGGAAGGAGACAACCACCCGCCACCACGAGGCGCCACGTTCCAGCAGGCCCGGGAGGTCCGCGGCCTGCGCGCCCACGAGCACCACGACGGCGGCGAGGCCGGCGAACACCCACCACCAGGGGCGGGTGGGGGCGGCCTCAGGTGACCGGAGCCAGCGCAGCGACACGGGCTTCCTCTCGTCAGTGCGTAGGGGACGCCTCAGCCTACCTGCGTTGCCCGTTGTGGCCGCACAAGCATTCGCGGGGTCGCGGCGGCGGCACGTACCCTAGGTGAATGCGTTTGACCATGTGCAGTATCCACGTCACTGACCCCGCGCGGGCGCACGCCTTCTATACAGAAATCCTCGGCTTCGAGACCCTCATCTCCATCCCGGAACATTCCCTCTACGTCGTCAACGGCCCCGGACAAGACACCGGCTTGATGCTTGAGCCCAGCTCGCATCCCGTGGCGGCCGCCTACATGACGGGCCTCCGGAAGGAGGGCTTCCCCGTCATCGTCGTCGGCACCGACGATCTCGACGGCGACATCCAGCGCCTCACGAAGGCCGGCGTCCGCTTCATCGGCGACAAGTTCGAGGACGGCTCCGGCTCCTCGATCAACCTTGATGACACCGTCGGCAACATCGTCCAGCTGCACGAGGCGGCCGGCGCATGAGCAAGCACCGCGTCGTCATCATCGGTTCCGGCTTCGGCGGCCTGTTCACGGCGAAGGCGCTGAAGAACGCCGACGTCGACGTCACGCTCATCGCGAAGACCACCCACCACCTGTTCCAGCCGCTGCTCTATCAGGTGGCCACGGGCGTGTTGTCGGAGGGCGAGATCGCCCCGGCCACGCGCGAGATCCTCCGTCGCCAGTCCAACGCCACGGTGCTGCTGGGCTTGGTGGAGGACATCGATCTGGCCAACCGCGTCGTCAAGTGGCGCTTCCACAACAACTCGCACGAGACGCCGTACGACTCGCTGGTGGTGGCGTCGGGCGCCGGGCAGTCCTACTTCGGCAACGACCACTTCGCCACGTTCGCGCCGGGCATGAAGTCCATCGACGACGCCCTCGAGCTGCGCGCACGCATCTTTAAGGCGTTCGAGGTGGCCGAGTTCACCACGGATCCCGATGAGCGACGGCGCCTGCTGACGTTCGTCGTCGTCGGGGCCGGCGCCACCGGCGTCGAGATGGCCGGCCAGATCCGCGAGTTGGCGGATTCGACGCTGCGCAACGAGTTCCGCTCGATCGATCCGTCGTCGGCCCGCGTCATCCTCGTCGACGGCGCGGATCAGGTGCTGCCGCCGTTCGGCCCCGAGTTGGGCAAGAAGACGCAGCAGTCGCTGGAGAAGCTGGGCGTCGAGGTGTTGCTCGGCGGTCTGGTCACCAACCTCGACGAGGGCGGCGTCGACATCAAGTTCAAGGACGGCACCAGCCAGCGCATCGAATCGGTGTGCAAGGTGTGGGCGGCCGGCGTGCAGGGCAGCGAACTTGGCCAGGTGCTGGCGAGCCAGTCCGAGGCCGAGCTGGACCGCTCAGGCCGGGTCATCGTCGACGAACACCTCAACCTCCCGGGCCATCCCGAGGTGTTCGTGGTGGGCGATTTGGCGTTCGTTCCCGGGGTGCCCGGGGTGGCGCAAGGCGCGATCCAGGGCGCCAAGCACGCCGCGGCCACCATCAAGGCCCGCATCGTGCACGCTCCCCTGCCCGGCCCGTTCAAGTACGTCGACAAGGGCTCCATGGCCACCATCGCGAAGTACTCGGCGGTGGCGAAGATCGGCAAGATCCAGCTCACCGGGTTCATCGCGTGGGCGGCGTGGCTGTTTCTGCACCTGCTCTACATCGCCGGCTTCAAGCAGCGGGTGACGACGCTGCTGACGTGGGCGTTGTCGTTCCTCACCAACGGCCGCTCACAGCGAGTGGTCACAAACCAGCAATTGGTGGGGCGTTTGGCGCTTCAGCGGCTGGGAGCTCGCAGCTCTGGCAAGCTCTTTCACGGAGAAGACGTCACCCCACGAAGCGAGTAACTGATGAGAGCTTTCCTGACGATAGTCCGCGACATTGCGCTGCTCGTGGCGCGCGTGGTGGCCGGCGGCACCCTCATGGTGCACGGCTGGCACCGCTGGCAGACCATCGGTTTTGAGCAGCTCACCTCGATGATCGAGGGCGCAGGCCTGCCCGGCGCGTACGGCTTGGCGGTGCTGACCGTGGCGTTCGAGCTGATCGGCGGCCTGCTGCTGGTGTTCGGCCTCGGCACGCCCCTGATGGGCCTGGGCATGATCGTGCTCAACGTCGCCACCATCGTCATCTTCAAGGACGGCGCCCCGTTCGGCCTGCAGGAAAACGGCTGGGAGTACAACGCGATGCAGGCCGCCGTCGGCGCCCTGTTGATGGCGTTCGGCTCCGGCAGGCTCGGGCTCGATTCGCTGTTCCTGCGCCCGAAGGACGAGCTGGAGCCCGACGAGTTCATCGAAGAGCACCCGCTTACACAGAAAGAACACAGCTAACCCATAGCCACACCGCAGCCTGCGGTGAGACCCTAGGCCCATGGCATCCGCAGACCCGCTCCTCCGCCCCGACGGCACGCCCATCCGCGTGCTCACCGTCGACGACGAACCCAGCCTGATTGAGCTGCTGTCGATGGCAATGCGGTACGAGGGCTGGGAGGTGTCGACGGCGTCCACCGGCTCCGACGCGGTGCGCGTGGCGCGCGACGTGCAGCCCGACGCGCTGGTGCTCGACATGATGCTGCCGGATTTCGACGGCCTCGAGGTGATGCGCCGCATCCGCGCGTTCCTGCCCGACGTGCCGGTGCTGTTCTTGACGGCGAAGGACGGGGTCGCGGACAGGATCGCCGGGCTGACCGCCGGCGGCGACGATTACGTGACCAAGCCGTTCTCGCTAGAGGAAGTGATCGCGCGCATGCGGGGCCTGCTCCGTCGCTCCGGGGCCACGTCGGCGCGGCCGGACACGCAGCTGGTGGTGGGCGATCTGATCCTCGACGAGGACTCGCACGAGGTGACCCGAGCCGGCGAACAAATCTCCCTCACGGCCACCGAGTTCGAGTTGCTGCGCTACCTGATGCGCAACCCCAAGCGGGTGCTCTCGAAGGCCCAAATCCTCGACCGCGTCTGGAACTACGATTTCGGCGGCCAGGCCAACGTCGTCGAGCTGTACATCTCCTACCTGCGCAAGAAGATCGACCACAACCGCGAACCCATGATCCACACCCTCCGCGGTGCTGGCTACGTGCTGCGGCCGGCTGGGGCGTGACGGTGCGCGTCGAGGTCGCGGCGACGGTGGCGGCGGGGTGGCGCCCATGAGGAAACGTGGTTCGCTGGCGTCGCAGCTTCAGCCACGGGTGACGGTCACAGTCGCTGTGATGGCCGTGCTGGTGTGTTTGGTCTCGGTGTTGGCGGCGCAGTCGATTCTGATGGGCCAGCTCGATACGGAGCTCGACGGCGCTCAGGTGCGGCAGGACCGCTACGGGCAGGGCCAGGGGCCCGGCCCGGGGATGGGCAGGCCGGATCAGTCCGACCAGCTCGTGCCCGGTATCGATACCCCCGGCAACCGGGTGGGCACGGTGATCGCGGTGCAGGTGTCTGAGACGACGGGCGCGGCGCGCATCGTCGGCGAGGGCGAATACACGGAGGTGCCGCTGGCGGCGCTGCGGACCATGCTCGACGTGCCGGCCGACGGCAACAAGCGCACCGTGGAGCTGGAGGGCATGGGGCGCTACCGGGTGGAGGCCCGGGAGACGCGGTTCGGGAAGGTCACCGTCGGGTTGCCGACGGATCGCGTTGAGCGGGCGCTGCTGCTGATCGGCCTGCTGACGGCTGGGGCCGGGGTGCTGGCGATCGCGGGTACGGCGTTTGCGACTCGGAAGATCGTGCAGCGGGCGACGACGCCGCTGGTCGCGTTGACGAACACGGCGGCGGACGTGGCGCAGTTGGATTTGGCGCGCGGTTCGGTGGCGGTGCCGCGGGTGCCGAGCGGGAACTTGCCGGAAGAGAACGAGGTGACGCGGCTGTCGGCGGTGTTCAACGACATGCTGGAGCGCGTCGAGGACGCGATCGCCGAGCGTGAGGCGTCGGAGAACAAGCTGCGACGGTTCGTGGCGGATGCGTCGCATGAGCTGCGCAACCCGTTGGCGGCGATTCGTGGGTACGCGGAGTTGGCTGGTCGCGGAGAGACGCAGGTCGCGGGGGTTGCGGGGGCGCCTGGGGCCGACGGCGACGCCGTCGTGGAGCATGCGCTGGAGCGGATCGGCGCGGAGTCGCAGCGGATGACCAAGCTGGTCAACGACCTACTCCTTCTTGCCCGTCTGGATTCGGATTCGCGGGTGGACTTGGTTCCGGTGGACGCCGTCGAGGTGGTGCTGAACGCGGTCTCCGACGCGCAGGCCTCCAGCCGGAACCACGAGTGGCGCCTGCAGCTGCCCGACGAGCCGGTGGAAGTGATGGCTGACGCCGACCGGCTGCAGCAAGTGATGGTGAACCTGCTGTCGAACGCTCGGACGCACACGCCGTCGGGGACGACGGTGACGACGTCGGTGTCGGTGGAGGCTCCCCCGCCCGGAGCGGTTCGCCCGGTGTCGATGGAGGGCCAGGCTCCGGTGATGCCGGAGAAGGTGGCGGTGATTCGGGTGTCGGACAACGGCCACGGCATCCCGCCCGAGGTACTCCCCCACGTGTTCGAGCGCTTCGCCCGGGCCGACGGCGCCCGCACCCACTCGGCCGGGAACTCGACGGGTTTGGGCTTGGCGATCGTGAAGGCTGTGGTGGAGGGCTTCGGCGGCTCGGCGTGGGTCGCGTCGGTGCCGGGGCGGACGACGTTCACCATCGCGCTCCCCTTGGCCAACTGACTCTCAGCCGACCACTTCGAGTATGCGCCTCCCGGTCATGGGCTTGGCGTCAGCGTGGCTGTGGGTACTGTCTGACTCGTGTCTGTGATTCCCCAGCCCGCCACGCTCGTCCTCCGCAACCGGAGGTTCGACGCCGCTAACCCCGCCGTCATGGGGATCATCAACCGGACGCCGGACTCCTTCTACGCGCCAGCACGCTTCGGCGACCTCACCCAAGCCCTAGCCCGCGCGGACGAGATGGTGGAGCAGGGTGTCGGGTTCATCGATGTCGGCGGAGTGCGGGCCGGCCAAGAGGGCGACTGGGTAGACGAGGCCGAGGAGATCGACCGCGTCCGCCCCTTCCTGAAAGCCCTGCGAGAGAGGCACCCACATCTGCCCATCAGCCTCGACACGTGGCGCGCCGAGGTCGCGACCGCCTGCGGGGAGTACGTCGACCTGGTCAACGACACCTGGGCCGGCGCCGATCCGGAGCTGGCCGGGGTCGCGGCGAGGCTGGGCGCCGGGTACGTCGTCTCCCACACAGGCGGACTGCCTCCGCGGACCGATCCGAGCGGCATCGATTACGGCCCCGGCGACGCCGTCGTCGACGACGTCCTCCGCACTCTCGACGCAGGAGCGAAGCGCGCTCTCGAGGCCGGTGTCCGCGAAGACGGCATCCTCGTCGACCCAACCCTCGATTTCGGGAAGACGACGCTCAACTCCCTCGCACTCGTGCGCGCCACAGACCGGGTGGTTGCCCTCGGCTACCCGGTGCTGCAGGCGATCAGCCGGAAGGATTTCGTCGGCGAGACGCTGGATCTCCCG
>DYZF01000100.1 GCA_020741375.1 Tessaracoccus flavescens | reverse complement strand
AGACCCCATCGAGTGGCAATAAATCCCGCTTTTGTGTCGCCCTGCCTCCGGGTGCTACTGTTTTACGTCGGGTCGCAAGACTCGGATGCGCGTGTGGCGGAATGGCAGACGCGCCGGCTTCAGGTGCCGGTGCCCGCAAGGGCGTGGAGGTTCAACTCCTCTCACGCGCACAACACAGAACGCCGGTCCAGATGGGCCGGCGTTCTGTGTTTTTTCATCCTGGTTGTCAGCCTTGGGACTCCACGTCGAACCCGGCCCGCTCCCACGCGCCGATCCCGCCGACGAGGTGGAATGTCTCCTCAAACCCTGCCTCGTCCATCAGCTTCATCGCCGCGGCCGAGCGGTTACCGCTGCGGCAGTAGACGGCGTAGGGCGCCGACTTGTCGAGCGACGCGATGCCGGATGCGAAATCGCCCTCGACGTTGATGTTGATCGCACCGGGAATGTGACCGGCCGCGAACTCCTCGGGAGTGCGGACATCGAGCAGGACTGCTGAGGCTTCCTCGGCGCGGGCCTTGAACTGCTCCGCGTCGAGGTCGCGAGAGGCGCCGGCGGGGGAGTCGTCCGAGCAGCCCGCGACGGCGAGGCCTCCGACGGCGAGGAGGGACAGCAGCGAGCGGCGGTTCAGCGTGGTCACAGGAGCATCGTACGCGGGGTGAATCCGAGGGAGCTCGTCAAGGCGGCCGCCTCGCTGGACCCGAAGCGCATGCGCTCGCTCATCGAGGACGCCATCGCCGCGGTCCCCTTCGGGACGCTCGTCGACACGTGGCTGCCCGAGAGCCTCCACCGCCTCGGCGAGGCCTGGGAAACCGGCGAACTCACCGTCGCCCAGGAGCACTTCGCCAGCGCCGCGCTCATGCGCGCCATCGGAGCCGTCTTCGAAGCCGCGCCGCCGCCGTCGATTCCCGGCACCGTCGCGGTGGGGCTCCCGCCCGGCGCGCACCACGAAGTTTTCCTCTTCGCCTTCGCCGCCTGCCTGCGTCGTCTCGGCGTGGACGCCGTTTACCTCGGCTCAGATGTGCCTGCGGAATCGTGGGAGAGGTCGGTGGAGAGTCTCCAGCCGACGGCCGCCGTCTTGGCCGTGACGCCTGTGGACGAGCCTCCGGCCGCCACCGACGTGACCGCCCGCATCCGTGAGGCGTCGCCCAGCACCGCCATCCATGTGGGCGGATCGAAGCGCTCGCTCATCCCGGCCGTCGCGTCATCGACGGCGAGTTTGATGCGTTCCTCGAACACCATCCCGAGGGTGACGGTGACTCGGCGGCTTCAGCAACCGCAGGACGCGCGCAGGATCAGCTCGGGTTTGAACATCTGGCCCTTCCCGCCCGGGTGGAGCAGCTGCCGCACGGCCGCCTTCGCCATGGCGGCCATCGGGACGCTCGCCGTCGTCAACGGGGGGATGGTGAACTCGGCCTCCGGGGAACCGTCGAAGGACGTGATCGCGATGTCGTCGGGCACGGCCCGGCCGAGAGCGTGCAGCCCGGCGATCAGGCCGATGGCCTGCTGGTCCGACATGGCGAACACCGCTGTACAGTCGGGGAAGTCGTGCACGAGGCGCTCCGCCGCGTCGCGGCCGGCGGCCGACGACCAGTTGACCCGGATGATGGCATCGCGCGGGAGTCCCTCCTCGGCGAGGACGTCGCGCCAGGCGCGCTCGCGGTCGTCCAGCACAGTGTGGCTGTCCGGGGTGTCCGACCCCGCGACCAGAGCGATCCGCTGATGCCCATGCACCTCGATGAGGTGCCGCACCGCCTCCCGACCGCCCTCGTAGAAGTCGGGCAGCACCGAGGTCGCGTCGATGTCGGGCGGCACTAGGCTCAACCGGACCATCGCGATCTTGTTGCGCAGGATCACCTCGACGGCGGCGGGCTCAGGCACGGCCGCGGTGATGATGCCCGCGACCAGGTGTCCGCTGAGCGACTCGACCAGCTCGGCGAGATGCCCCGTCGACCCCTGCGCCAACACGAGGTTGACCCCAGCAGCCCGTGCCTCCACCTCGACCGCCTGCGCCAGCGCCGCGAAGTAGGGGTTGCGGACGTCCGGGACCACGAGGCCCACGAGGTCAGAGCGCCCCATGATGAGTGACCGCGCCGCCGCATTGGGCCGGTATCCCAGCTTGTCGATGGCGTCCAGTACCCGCTGGCGCGTGGCCTCGGCCACCGGCCGCGGCCCGTTGTTGACCACGTAGCTGACGACGGCGGAGCTCACGCCGGCAAGGCGTGCGACGTCGTCGCGGGTCGCCCCGCGTGTCGTCCGCACCGCTCCGCTCGACATACTCTCCTCCTCACAGCTGTGGGCAAGCCTAGGGCCGCGGCCCGCGGCGGCCGAAACCGCCTCAGTCGACGGCGTCGACGAGGTAGATCAGCGCGTGGTCGGGGTGCACGGACGCCTCCATGAGGCCCGCGGAGGCGAGCAGGCTTCCGGGCAGGACGACCCCGGCCTCCTCCGCCACCGGCACCAGCTTCGGCGGCCGTCCGTGGGTGAGGTCGACGGTCTCGGTGGCCATGTCGCGCTTGACGCCCCACCAGGCCGGCGGCCGCAGGCCGGACGGCACCCGCCCGACGAGGACGGGCGAGACGCGGTAGCGGCGGGCCGGGTCGAGCCCCGGCATCCGGAGCCGGCCACGCAGGCTCGTGACGTGGGTCGAGACCGCGGCGTACGAGTAGATCGCCCGCGACCGGTCCGAGGCGACGACGCCCGTGGCCGTCAGCGACTCGTCGGGGAAGTCGAGGCGCACGAGGTCACCGCCGTGCAGGAGGTCGCGGTGAGCCTTGTGGAAAGCGATCCACTCACCCAGCTCGGCCAGCTCGTCGTCGGATGCCTGGCGCAGATCCCACTCGATGCCGAGGTGCCCGAACAGTGCGGTCGCGGCCCGGAAGTTCAGCTCGTGGGTCCGGCCGGTGGTGTGCGACGTGAGCGAGGCGATGTGCGAGCCCAGCATCTCCGGCGGCAGCAGCTGCTGCGTCCACCGCATCATGTCCTGCCGCTCCAGCGGGTCGATGCAGTCCGACACCCACACGCGGTCGGTCCGCTGCAGGATCCCGAGGTCCACGCGGGCTCCGCCCGACGAGCATGACTCGATCTCCAGCCCCGGATGAGCGGCCTTGATCTCGTCGATCAACCGGTACACCGCCTCGGTCTGGGCGTGCACCCCGGCCCGTCCCAGCGGGTGGGTGCCGGCGTCGATGAGGTCACGGTTGTGGTCCCACTTGATGTAGCTGATGTCGTACTCGGCCAGCATCGCGAAGATCTGATCGCGGATGTGGGCGTAGCACTCCGGGATGCCGAGGTTGATCACCTGCTGGAACCGCGTCTCGACGGGGGTCCGGCCGCCGGTCGCCATGATCCACTCGGGGTGCGCGCGGGCGACGTCGGAGTCCTCGTTGACCATCTCGGGCTCGAACCACAGGCCGAACTGCATGCCGAGTTCCTTGACCCGGTTGACCAGCGGGTGGAGCCCGTTGGGCCAGACGTCGCGGGACACCACCCAGTCGCCGAGACCCGCGTGGTCGTCGCGACGGGCGCCGAACCAGCCGTCGTCGAGCACGTAGCGCTCCACGCCGACGGCGGCGGCCTTCTCCGCGAGTTCCAGCAGCGGCTCGAGCGAGTGGTCGAAGTAGACGGCCTCCCAGACGTTGATGGTCACGGGGCGGACCGACGACGGGTGCTGCGGCCGCGACCTCAGGTAGCGGTGGAACCGGCGGGCGACCTCGTCGAGACCGACGCCGTAGGAGCCGTAGAGCCAGGGGCTGGTGTAGGACTCGCCGGGGGAGAGGACCACCTCGCCGGGGAGGAGAAGCTCGCCACCGCCGATGACCTGCTCGCCGGTGAAGTTCCGCTCGGCGAGGTGCGTGTGGTTGCCGGACCAGCCGACGTGCACGCCCCACACCTCGCCGTCGGCGAAGCTGAAGCCGGGCACACCCGCGTGCAGGACGGTCGCGGCGTCGGCGCCGGTGCGGCCCTTGCGGCCTTCGCGGACGTGGGCGCCCACTGTGAAGGCGCGACGCTGCGGCACGCGCTCCTTGGCCCACCGGCCGGCCTGGTCCTGGAGCTCGGACGCGACCGTCGGGACGGGGTAGGCGAGGATCAGGTCGTCGACGCGGTAGTCGTCGTCACCGGTGTTGGCGAGCACCGCCTGGCTGCGCAGCACACCGCCCGCGGTGAGTTCGAGGGTGAGGGTGAGTTCGAGGCCGGCCGCGTCGTCGCGGGCCACGACGGTGAGGGTCCCTGTGCCCAGCTCGATCAGCGACGGGGCCTCGTCGGACGCCTCGTGCGGCTCACCGTCGATGAGGAGCGTGTGGGTGACGAACCGTGGCGACCATGCCGAGCCGTCGGGCCGCGAGCCGCTGAGGCCGGGACGGCCGACCCAGCCGGCCCAGTGCTCGGGGAGAATGGCCAGCCGAGTGGGGTCGTCGACCATGCTGGGCGCCGCGGGCATCGCAGCGGTGAGCGCGAGGGTGGCGACGTCGTCGAGGGTGAGCTCGCCCGGGTCCGCACCCCAGTGCAGGAGTGCGGGGAGGCGGCCGTCAGCGAGGTCGACGACGACGCCAACCCCCTCGGACCGCAGGGTGACGAAGGCGTTGACGGGGTGGCTCATGGGATCCCTCCTGGATCGGGCCTGGCTGTGCGGGGGAGCGGCCGGCGAAGTCGCGGCACACCGTTGGCCGCCGGTCATCTACTCATGTAGACAATATGGTTGCACCTATCGCGCGACAAAATCAAGCGTAAAAATCGGTGGATAACGAATGTGTAACGGCTGCTTGCGCTACGATGTGACGCGTGTAGATTGCGTGATGCATCCTGCACACCCCGGACAGAGTCGCCGGGGCTAATCCCAAAGAGGGGAACGTGGTGAGTACAAGAGCAATCGAGCCGGCCACGGACAAGGCTCAGGCCGCCTTCGCCGATCGCGGCATCGACCTCGAGCCGTTCCTCGTCCACGTGAACGACGGCACGACGTTCCTCTTCCCGATCACCGACTACGCATCGGAGATCACCAACATCATGCAGCCGGCGGTCGACGCGGTGTTCTCGGGCAAGGCAGAGCCAGAGTCGCTGGACGCCGCGAACGAGCAGGTCAACGCACTCTTCAACGGCTGATCCACTGACCGACGAGGGGGCCGGGCGGGCGACCGTCCGGCCCCCTCGTCTGGTCTGAGTTGAGCAGATGGCACGTGTCGCGGCCGAGCCCACGCTCAGGCACCGCGGGGGGGATCTCCGCGACTGGTGCCATCTGCTCAAACCATCCCGCCCCAAGCGTTTTGGTCAGCCGGGCCACGCCGCTGCGTCGAGACGCCCGGTTAACCGACGGCGGCCGCAGCTTCAGCACACCTGTTCCGCACCCACAACTCACCGACCCAGCCTGCAACGGTGGTCTGGCCCGCTGGGGAACCGGCCTCGTCTCCACGCTCCTCGACGACACGAGCCAGCGCCGTCGGCTGACGCTGCGGACCTCCGCCGACGAAGGTCGCGTCTGGTCCGACGGCACCCTCCTTGTGGCGGGGGCATGTGCCTACTCGGTTGCGTTGGAGTTGCCCGACGGCGCCCTCGCGGTGGTGTGGGAAGCGGGCGATTACGACGAGATCGTCTTTGGACGCATCGAGCGGGACCACCTCGCCTCTCTGGTGCCCGTTGGGGTCACGGAAGGCGCGGGGGCCCCGCCCGAAGTCGGCGCCTAGCCCGCTGATTGAGTGATCAGCGAGCGAACTCCGCGACGATCTTCTCGTTGAACGCCGGCAGGTCCTTGGGCGTGCGGCTGGAAATGATGCCCTGATCCACCACGACCTCTTCGTCCACCCACGTGGCGCCCGCGTTGCGCAGGTCGGTCTTCAGGCTGGAGTAGGACGTCATGGTCTTGCCGCTGACCGCCTCGGCGTCGGTGAGGATCCAGCCGCCGTGGCAGATGACGCCAACCGGCTTGCCCGCGCCGACGAGATCCTTCGTCAGCTGGACAGCCTTCTCATCCATGCGGAGGTGATCGGCGTTTACGACGCCGCCGGGCAGCACCAGCGCGTCGTAATCGGCGGCGTTGGCGTCGGCCGTGGTGAGATCGACGGACTGCGTGTGGCCCTTCTTGCCCTCCACCGCGCCGGCTTCGGGAGCGATGAGGACGGCCTCAGCGCCCGCCGCGGTCACGGCCTCCCAGGGGCTGGTTAGCTCCGAATCCTCGTAGCCGTTGGTGAGCAGGAAGGCGATTTTCTTACCGGACAGATCGGACATGGACACTCCTTTGATGCGGGATGTCCACCCTAGTCACACGGCACAAGCGCGCCGAGAGATCGGTGAGATCAGAGGCCGAGCAGCTCGTTCAGCCAGCGGATCTGCAGCATTCGCTGCGCCTGAGCGCCGCCCTCGTGATCGTTGTAAGGGTAGATCTCCAGCTCCTTCTCGCCGCCGTACACGTGGTAGGCGGAGAAGCACGTCGACGGCGGGCAGATCTTGTCCATGAGCGCGATCGAGAACAGCGACGGCGCCGTCGCGCGCTTGGCGAAGTTCACGCAATCGAAGTAGCTCAGAGTCTCGAACACCTGATCCCACTTGTCGCGGTGAACGGAGAGGTAACCGGTCACCAGCTTGTAGGGGTTGGAATCGCATACGTCGACGGCGCGGCGGAAGTTGCAGAGGAACGGCACGTCGGGCATCGCCGCCACCAGATCCGGCACCATGCCCGCGACCGCCAACGTCAGCGCCCCGCCCTGGCTGCCGCCCTGCACCGCGACCCGGGACGCGTCGATCTGCGGCAGCGACCGGGCCGCCTCCACCGCGCGCACGGCGTCGACGAACAGGCGGCGGTAGTAGTAGGTGTCGCGGCTGCCGAGGCCGCTGGTGATGAACCCGTTGCTGGGGTCCGACCCGTGCCGGTCTGTGGTGTCGCCGGGCGACCAGCCGGCGCCCTGCCCGCGCGTGTCCATGTGGAAGTGCGCGTAGCCGGCCGTGGCCCACTGCTGCTCCACGCCGGGCAGGTCGCGACCGCCGCCGTAGCCGATGTACTGCACGACGGCGGGCAGCGGCTCCTCGGCGCCGTGGGGGAGCGTCAGCCATGCCTTGATCGGGTCTCCACCGAAGCCCGGGAACGTCACGTCGTACACGTCGATCAGCTTGAACGGGGTGTCGACGGGCTCAACGGTCACCAGCATCGGAATGGCGCGCGCTTCGGCGAGCGTGTCGGCCCAGAAGGCGTCGAAATCAGCGGGCTCGGCCACATCCGCGCGGTAGGCCTGCAGTTCCTCAAGCGTCATATCGGTCAGTGCCATGGGAGGGTCCTTTCTGGGGATCGGGGGAGTTAGCGGGAGCGGGAGATTCGTGCGCCCAGCGGGCTGGTGGGATCGACGGCGGGGAGCGTGGCTGCGCCGTCGATGCCGTCGCCGGCTTCCGACACGATCTCGCACAACGGGAGGGTCTCGCGGAGGGCCGCCACGCACGCAGCGTGGACGGCTTCAGACCGGAAAACGCCGCCGATCAACGCGACCGCTGGCGCCTCGAGCCCCACGACGCGCGCCGCCGCGACCGCGGAGCGGGCCAGCTCGCGACCTGCGTCGCGGGAGATCCGGGCCGCCATCTCGTCGGTGGTGGACAGGCGGGCGACGGCGGCCGCGTACTTCGCGATCCGCGACACCCGATCCGGCGACCCCTGAATCTCCGTGTAGGCGTCGTCGAGCCGCGGGAACTCCGCCACGGCCACGTCGGTGAGCGCCGTCTCCGGCCCGCGGCCGTCGAACGCTTCCAGCACGGCCTTGAGCGCCTCGCGCCCGATCCAGTAGCCGCTGCCGCCGTCGCCCAGCAGGTGACCCCAGCCGTCGACGCGCGCCAGCCGCTCCGGCCCTCTGCCCAAGATGATGGAGCCGGTGCCGGCCGCCACGACGACGCCGTCGCGGTTGCCGAGCGCGCCGAGGTAGCTGGTGATCGAGTCATGCGCCAGCAGCACGCGGGCGATGTCGAGGTCGGCGACGAGCGCGTGCAGCGCGGAGGCGTCATGCTCCGACGACGTGAGGCCGGTGGTGCCGATGGCCACCTCGTCGAAGGCCACCTCTGCGGCGGCGAGGCGGATGGCGGCCGCCAGCTGCGGGAGCACGGGATGGTGCGTCTGCAAGCCCGGGTACACCGCGGTGAACTCGGTGTCTCCGCCCACCAGCGTCAGCTTGATCCCGGTCTGGCCGGCGTCGATCGCCAACGTTGCGCCCATGCATCCTCCGTCGAAATCAGGACGGCTCGAACGAGCCATCGCTCAGGCTACCGGCCGCCCTTCCCAGGCAGACAGCAGCCGGGCCAAACGTGCAGTCAGAGCGACTTGGCGAGCACCCCGTCGGCCTCCGCGAAGCCCACACCCTGCAGGTAGGTGCGGTGCCCGGCCGTGCGCGGGGAGGCGGCCACGCGTCGGATCCCGTGATCGCGCAGCACGGACTTGCCGTCGCCGTAGATCCATTTGCCCAGCTGGGAATCGCGGTAGGCGGGCAGCACGTAATCGAGCGTGAGGTTGAGTGTCTCCCCGTCGCGTTGCCCCATGACGGCGCCCGCAGGCATGCCGTCGCGCATGAGGACGAAGGCCGTGTCCGACGGCGAATCCTCGAACTCGGGCTGATGCTTGCGGATGTCGGCGAGGTGGCTGTTCAGGAAATCGGTGAGGAACGGGGCGTCCGGGGCGATCGGGGTGGCGCCTAGGGGCGTCTTCTTGTTGAACTCCCGCCACAGCGCGATGCAGTGGAAGATCACGATGGTGCCGTTGGCCAACATGATGGGGATCGAGCCGATCAGGAAGCCGTACACCACGTAGATCGCCGAGCCCACCAGCGAGATGGTTCGGATCTTGACGATCGAGCTCATCGCGAACGACAACACGATCAGGGCAGAGGCCACATAACCTACGACTTCAGTCCAGTTCATCTCGGATCTCCTACGACGGTTGGGTGAGCATACCGAGTCGCAGTTGGTTCCCGTGGGCTTGGAGGGGACAATGGTGCGCATGGCACGTTATGACGAAGGTCTGGACCTCATGGACGATGAGGTCACTCCACGGCGCAAGAAGAAGCGAGGGGCTGGCTTCTTCCTGCTGATGGCCTGTGTGGCAGTCCTCGTTCTGGCGCTCGGCATCGGCGCGTTCTACGTGGGCCGCGGACTCAGCGCGATCAACTCCATCGACAGGCAGCCGGATCTCAACCCGGTTGACTACGCGGGGCGTCCCGAAGCTGCCAAGCCGAAGCCCGTCGCGCCCGGCGAGAAGGAAGGCAAGGCTCCGGTCAACTTCGTTCTGCTGGGCTCAGACTCCCGCGGCGAGGGCGACGGCGGCCGCTCCGATTCGCTCATGGTTGCCCATGTCAGCGGCGACCGCCAGCACGTCTACCTCATCTCGTTCCCGCGCGACATGTGGGTGGAGATCCCCGGTCGCGGCAAGGCCAAGATCAACGCGGCCTACGCCTACGGCGGCCCCGCGCTCACCGTCCGTACGCTGGAGCAGCTGACCGGGGTTCGCATGGACCACACGGCGCAGATCGATTTCGAGGGTTTCATCAAGCTCACGGACGCCCTCGGCGGCGTCACCGTGAACAACCCGTGGGCGTCCAGCAGCAACGGCCACACCTTCGAGGCCGGAGAGATCACGATCTCAGGTGAACGTGCCCTCGTCTACGTCCGAGAACGCAAGAACCTGCCCAATGGCGACCTGTCGCGCGCCTACCGCCAGCGCAGCGTCGTCAAGTCGATCATCCGCCAGGTGGCCACCCCGGAGACCATCGCCAACCCGGCCAAGTTCAGCGATGTTGTCGGCAAGTTCGCCGATTCCATGAGCGTCGACGAGGGCATGACCACCGGCTACATCGCCGACCTCGCCTCGCAGATGCGCATCACCGGCACCGACGGCGTCCGCCTCCTTCAGGCCCCGATCAAGGGCTTCGCCACCATCCAAGGCCAGTCCGTGGACGTCGTCGACGAGCCCGCCCTCGCTGAGCTGTCGGCGGCGCTGGCCGGCGACACCATGGAGGAGTACTACGTCAAGCATCAGGCGGAGGGTCAGGATCAGCTCGGCGAGGTTGAGCCTCCGGAGTGAGCCGGCCCCGTGTGCGGTGGCTACCGCTGCTGACCTTGCTGGCCGGTGCGGTGCCGCTGACGTGGCTCGTGGCGATCGCTGACGGCTGGACCGTCAATCGCCTCGTGGTGTGGATCTGGACGCAGTTCCGGCGCCTCGGATTCCCCATCACGCCGGACGACATGGACGTCGCCCTCAACACCGCCATGCTGCTGCCGTTCGCGCTGCTGGCGGGCCTCGCGTTCCCTCGGTTGCCCTGGTGGCTGTGGGCGGTTGCGGGTTTCGCGCTCTCGGCGAGCGTCGAGGCCATCCAGTTCAACCTGCTGCGCGACGCGTCGCTGGCCGATCTGATCACCAACACGGCGGGCGCGTTCTTGGGGGCGTGGCTTTCCCACGCGGTCAACGAACGCCTCGCCCTCCGGGCTGAGCGACGCGAGGTGGCCTAGGCTCAGGCCTCCTCGAGCGCCTTGTCGGTGTACTCGGGCAGGAACCAAGCGGCCACCATCGCCATCGCGAACATGGCGCCCAGAATGATGAACAGCACCGTTTGGCCGGCGGACAGCACGATCACGGGAACGAGCAGCGGAGCCAGCATGGCGGCCACGCGGCCGAACGCCGTCGCCGCACCGGAGCCGGTGGCGCGCATCGCCGTCGGATATACCTCGGGCGTCAGCGCGTACAGCGCGCCCCACGCACCCAGGTTGAAGAAGGACAGGACGCAGCCGGCCGCGAGCGTGATGCCGTAGGTGGCGGCCGCGCTGCCGTCGGACACGGCCGCGACGATCTGCGGTGCCATGCCGAACGCGACGGCGCCCAACACGGAGCCGCCGAGGAACGTGACCAGCGTGGCTCGTCGGCCCCAGACCTCTACCAAGATGGCGGCGACGAGGTAGCCGGGCAGCTGGGCCAGCGTCATGAACAGCGTGAACTGGAACGAGCGCACCATGGCCATGCCGTTGCTGACCAGCAGTGACGGGATCCAGATGAACGCGCCGTAGTAGGCGAAGTTGATGCCGAACCAGACCAGCCACAGGGAGATGGTGCGCACGCGGAACCGGTCGCCCCAGAGGTCCTTGCGGGTGGTGGTGTTGGCGACCACCTCGTCGGTGTCGGGGGCCTTGCGCTCGTCGGGGGTGACGACGCCGGCGGACTGTTCGAAGTCGGTGACGATCGCCTCAGCCTCGGCGTGGCGCCCCTTGCCTTCGAGGAAGCGGACGGATTCGGGCAGGCCGTAGCGGATGATCAGCGACCAGACGGCGGGGATCGCGCCCAGCGCCAGCGCCCAGCGCCAGCCGTTCTCCATGGGGACGATGAAGTAGCCGATGGTGGCGGCGGCCAGCCAGCCGACCGCCCAGAAGGATTCGAGCGCCACCACGACGCGACCACGGATCTTCCGCGGCGCGAACTCACTGACCAGCGTCGATGCAACCGGCAGCTCGGCGCCCAGGCCAAGGCCGACGATGAAGCGGAAGATGATCAGCACGATGATGCCGGTGGACAGCGCGGACAGGCCCGTGGCGATGCCGTAAACGAGCAGCGTCAGCGCGAACACCTGGCGACGGCCGATCTTGTCGGCCAGCAGGCCGCCCAGCGAGGCGCCGAGTGCCATGCCGACGAAGCCGATCGAGCTGAGCGCGGAGAGCTCGAAATCGCCGGTCTTGTAGCCCCACTCGGCTCCGACGGCCACCATGATGAACGAGATCAGCCCGATGTCCATGGCATCCAGCGCCCAGCCGACGCCAGAACCGAACAGCAGCTTGTTGTGCTTGCGCGTGTAGGGGAGCTCGTCGAGGCGTTGAGCGCGAGTCAGGAATCCAGACATGGGGCGAACAGTACTCGGCGCACGGCTGGTCGCGCGCGGAACGTTCATCGTCGTGGGGCAAGATTGGCCCATGACCTCACCCGTGCGCGGCCTCATCGTCTGTGTCCCCACCGCCAGCCTCGACGACTACGTCGGCGCCGTCGAGGTGTTGATTCAGGAGGGATTCACCAGATTTGCGCTGCCGGCCGGGGCTGAAGCGTTCCGCGACGTCGTCATGATCTTCGGCCGACGCGCCACCTTCGGCGCGCTGCGCGTGGGCACCGCGGAGCAGGCGGCGGGCGCCGTCGAGGCTGGCGCGACGTTCGTGCTGGCGGATGTGGCCGACGACGAGGTCGCGGCCGCGACCGGTGACGTTCCCTGTTACCTCGCCGCCATGACGCCCACCGAGGTGCGGGCGGTGTACGCCGCACCCAGCGCCGCCGGCGCCCTCATCTATCCGGCCGACGTCGTGGGCCATGCGCTCGCGGCGCGGCTGACCGAGCTCGGCCTGGTGGATCGGGCCATCCCGATGGGCGGCATCGGTGCCTACGCCGCGGGGGAGTGGCTCAAGGCCGGGGCGCAGGCGGTGTGCATCGATTCCACGTTGCTCGGCGACGCGTTCGCCGGTGGTTCCCTGACGAGCCTGCGCGACCGCTGCGGCTCGTTCATCGCCGTCGAGAAGCGGCAAGAGGCCTAATCTTCGCGGAGTTCCTCGTCAAGGAAATCCAGGCCGCCCGGCTCGGCTGAGCGGCGGCCCACCACTTCCGGCTTCGGGGCGTTGAAGCCTCGGAACACCAACGTGGCCACCGTGATCAGGGCCAGGCCGCCCACGCCGATAAGCGACAAGAGGAACCACGGCTGCGACGGCAATTGGGCGTCGACGGCGTTGGATGCCTCGGCGCTTTCCGAGGGGCTGGGGGTGGGCTCGGCGGTGGCGGTGGCGGTTTCGGTGGCGGTGGCGGTCGCCGTCGGAGTGGCGGTTGGGGAGTCGCTTGCCACCGGAAGCGACTCCACGGTGGTGGTCACGGTCTTGGAGGCCGGCAAGATGACCTCGCTGCCGGTGAAGCTGAGCGTCACCGGCATAGTGCCGGTCAGGCCGTGCGGGACGAGGAAGTACGTGCTGAAGCTGCCGCCGTCCGTGGTGATCGTGTAGGAATCGGTCACTTCGCCCCGGCTGTCCGACACGACGATGCCTGCGCCGACGATGCCCGCACCGTCGGCGTCGGTGAGGCGGCCGCTGAGCGTAATGGTGGTGTCGTCGATCACGGTTGCGGGTAAGGGCGTGACCTCCAGAACGGCCGCGCGGGTCGCGGGCTTGGTCTCGGTGGGCTGGGCGCTGACGGTGGCGCTCGGCCGGCTCGTGGGCGTGGGCTGTGCGCTCTTGGTCGGCTTGGCGGGCGGGCTGGGCTGGCTGCCGCCCCCGGAGTTACTGCCGCCGGGAACCGCGTAGTCTGCAAGCGATCTGGCGGGGGCGTACTTGTCGTTGCCGGGGAAGCGCACCTCGATGCGGTACGTGGTGCCGGGGGTGCCGCCTCCCGGCATGGGGACGGTCACCTCGAATCTACCGTTGCCGCGGGTCTCGGTGGCGGCGACGCGCTTGCCGTCGACGCTGGCCACGATCTCGGCCTTCTTGATCGCCTTGCCCTCGCTGTCCAGCAGGGTTCCGGACGCGGTGATGTGCTCGGCCTCCACCTCGAAATCAGTGTTCAGCGTGGCGGCCTCAGCCCCTGACGCGACGAGCGCGACGCCGCTCAGGATGCTGGCGAGAGCAATGAGCACGAGGCTGCGAATAGCGGTGCGCATACTGTCCTTCCCGCGAAGACGACTGGTGGTGGTTTTTGGCCAATGATTCAGCTTAGCCAGTGGAGGCTGGGGGCCAACAGCGGACCGGCAGTTTCCTGAGAATTCACCTCAGAAAGCTGCGTGCCGTTTGGCGCTTGACGCAGCAACACGTACATTAAGGATTCCTAAGATTTTCTCAGAAAGCAGGTTCGATGGTCTCCGCCCGACGCGCAGCGCCCAGCCTCCCCGACGCCGACATCGTCGAGGTGCAGGTGGTTGCTGCCCGCCACGCCAGCCATCGCAGGAGCGGGCGCATTGTGCGCGGCGTTCTGGCGCCCGTCGCGTTCCTCGCCGTCCTTGGCCTGGCGGCCACCTCGATGACGTTTGCCGACGATCAG
>DYZF01000099.1 GCA_020741375.1 Tessaracoccus flavescens | reverse complement strand
GCAGTAAGTGGGGACGAAGGGGAATGATGCTCATCGTTGCCTCCCTGCCTTGGGCTTGCCCTGCATGGCCGGGCAGGAGACCTGGAACGGGCAGAAACGGCACGAGCCGCACTCCACCGCATCGAACTGGCCGGATTTGATGATCCGCACCCCGGCGGCCACCTGATCGTGGACCCACGTAGGCCCCACCAGCAGCTCTTCGTCGTTCAGCGTCGGCGAATCGTCGATGGAGGCTTGGGTGGCCATCTCCGGCAGGCCATCACCGTGGCGCAGCATCAGCAGCGCCGGCGCGGAGACCCCCGAGACGTTGGGGGCCACCTCGTCGAAGCCGCCCAACTGGGTGGCCAACTGGTAGACCCCGAGCTGGGCGTTGTCGGCCACGTCCTTGTCTTTGAGCAGCCGCCTGCCCGTCTTCAGGTCCACCACCCGCACACGTCCGTCCGCGCCACGTTCCAGTCTGTCGACCACGCCGACGAGTTCCACCTTCTGCCCGTCAACCTCCATCTCAACGCGGAAAGGCTGCTCGACGGCGATCAGATCTGAAGCGGTGGCTTGGTGGTACGTGGCGAACCTGTCGACCGCTGCGTCAATCTCGCTGCGTTCGCTGACCGACAGCCACTCCGCCTCGAACGGGATCTGGGTCCAGATCTCGTCCAGCTTGGCGTGCATCTCGTCGGCAGATAGTCCGGCGGTGGCCGCCTCACGAGCGATGAGGTGCACCACGTCACCGAGGGAGGCGCGCGATTGTCGTGCGCTCTCCCCCATCGCCTTGCGCGACAGGAACCACCGACGGGGGCATTCGAGCAGGGTATCCAAGGCGGATCCCGTGATGCGGATCGTGTCGGCGACGGCAGGCGCGCCGCTGCTGGAGCCGTGCATGCCCCACCACAGCTCCGGCTGCGCCGCCGGGAAGGACGTACTCCCCTCGCTCGTGGTCTGTACCGCGAGTTCGGCTAGCTGAAGTGCCGCCGCGCGCCTGAGACCGGCCGATGCTTCCCCATCCGTGAGCACCCGGCGCAGCTCTCCCACCAAAGACGCTGCGGACAGGGGGCGGGCAGGCTGCCCGTAAATGCGCTCGACGGCGACCCCCAACTCCCCCAGGAAGCGGGACGGCCTGCCGCCTTCGCCGTCGACACCCTGCACGGCGCTGACGCGAAGCTCATGGCGGGCCCGGGTACAGGCCACGTAGAAGAGTTGCCGCTCCGGTTGGAGCTGGGAGACCTGCGTGGTGGCGTCGAGGAGACCCTCTGCCGAGAGGCGCGCTGGATCCAACATCAGCCCGGCCCGGGTGAGGCGAGGCCAGAGGCCCTCTTGAACACCCACCACCCACACTCGGTCCCATTCCAGGCCGCGGGTACGGTGCGCCGTCACGACGCGCACGCCACGACCCACCAGATCCAGCTCGCGGCCCGTGTCTGCCGGGATCTCTTGCCCCTCGACCTCCGTCACGAACGTGTCGACGCCGGCCGCGCCCCGGAGATCGTCGTTCCGAGACGCCAACTCGAACAGCTCGACGACGGCGTCGAGCTCGGCATTCGCTCGGCGCGAACCCCGTAGGGCACTCTCGCGCAACGAGCCGGGCCACTGGGTGCCGTCCCACAGGTGCCACAGGATCTCCTGCACCTCGGCATCGGCGTCGGACAGTTCCCTCGCTCCGGCGAGCAACGCGGCCAGTTGTCTGGCGGACTCCGCCTCCGGAGTGTCCAGCCCCTCGAGAAGCGCCGGTTCGGTGAGGCACCGGCTCAGCAGCATCACCGACGTACCCAGGTGCTTGTGGGTGCCGAGCAGGGCGCGGCCAAGTTTTCGCTGTGCCACGCCGTCCAGCTGAGCCAACGGCGAGGACAGGAGGAGCCGCGCTTCGTCCGCTTCCGGGCCGGTAGGCCGAACGGAGATTCGCAGCGCCAGCAGCAGGGTGGCCACCGACGACTGCTCCGACAGGGCGATCTCGTCGCCGCTGACATCGACGGGCACCCCGAGCCGGATCAGTTCCTTCGCGATGGAACCCAGCTGCGCTCGGCCCGATCTGGCCACCACGGCCATCTGCCCCCACGGCACCCCGTCGTGGGTGGCGGCGTGCCGCAACTCGGCCGCCACGTGGGCGAGTTCCGCGGATTCATCGTCGAAGACGCGGGCCGCGACGACGCCGCCCGCTGTGGGCGGACCAGGCGGTTTGAACGAGGGCCGGGCCTCCATCTTGAAACGCAACGTTGCGTGTGCGCGAGCCAACTCATCATCGCTGCGGAAGCCCCAGTCCAAAGTGATCGTCTGAGCATCCGGCAGCCCGGCCAGGGTGACGAGCGCGTCGGGGCTGGCCCCGCGGAACCCGCCGATTCGTTGGTAGGGATCTCCTGCCGCCCACACTGGGATGCCCAAGCGGGCTAGATCCCCCACCAGCCCCACCTGACCGACGTCGAACTCCTGCGCATCGTCGACGATGATCGCGTCGTAGGCGGCCCGGACACCGTCGGCAACGTCCGTGTCCTGCAGCAGCAGCCGCGCGCGGAGCACAAGTTCCGAGTAATCGAGTGAGCCTTCGAAATCGCCCACCGTCAGGTACTCCTCCAAGAAGCTCGCGACCCCGTAGAACAACTCATCGTCGATCTCCGTTGCGGCGGCGGCCAACTCCATCGGATCTAGCGCCAGCTGCCGTACCCTCGCCATGACCTCGCGGAGCTGGCGCGCGAACGCGCGGGTGCCGACGGCCTGATGCACCGCCTCGGGCCACAGCTCCAGCGGGCGCCCCTGCAACAGTTCACGGATCCTGGATTCCTGCTCCGGGGCCCTCAGGAGCTCCCACTGGCCCTCCTCGTGCGGCCAGTACCGACGCAACAGCCCCAGTGCCAAGCCATGTGTGGTGGTGACGTTGGCAGACGTCTGGGCCGAATCGAGCCGACGGCTGATCTCTCGCCGCAGGTGCTGCGCGGCCGCACGAGAGTGCGCGAGGACGACGATCCGCTCCAGCGAACTGCCCGCCTTCACCCGTGCTGCCGCTGCCTCCGCGACCAGGATGGACTTCCCGGTGCCGGGCCCGCCGAGGACGACGCGGGTGCCGGTGTGCACCGCCGCCGCGGCCGACTGTGCCTCCGACAGCGCCGGCAGCGCACGCTGGCGGGGCGGAAGCAGGCGAAAACTCATGCCTCACATGCAACCAGCATCCTGTGACATTTTCACATCGCGACGTGGCAAAGTGGGCCGTGTGGCGGAGTTGAGCGAAACGCGGGTGTCGACGGAGGTCGACGGCCTGCCCCTGAGCCTCAGCAATCTTGACAAGCCTCTCTTCCCCAGCGGCTTCACCAAGGGCGAACTCATCGCCTATTACGTGGAGATCGCCGACGTCATACTGCCGCACCTCGCGGATCGTGCAATCACGCGGGTCCGTTTCCCCAACGGGACGGGCGAGGCGTCCTTCTACGAGAAGAACGTCCCAGCCGGTGCACCTGAGTGGGTTGAGACCAAGCAGGTGGCCACGTCGTCGGAGCCGATCACGTACGTCACTGCGTCCAGACGGGCGGATCTGGTGTGGCTGGCCAATCTCAAAGCCGTGGAACTGCACACACCGCAATGGCGCTTCTCGGAGGCGACGGACAACGGCGACGGCTACGTCCTCGAGGGTCCCGGCGAGCCGCTGGCCACCACCCTCGTCGTGGATCTGGATCCGGGCCCCGGCATCACGCCGGCGGATTCCGCGCGAGGCGCCATCATCGCGGCCACCACGTTGGCCGAGGCCGGCCTTGAGGCCTTCGCCAAGTCGTCGGGCAACAAGGGGCTGCAGCTCAGCGTCCCCATCGCACCGACGCCCGCCTCCGAGGTGTTCGCGTTCGCGCAATCGCTGGCGAAACACCTGGCCCGCAGCCACCCGAAGCTCTTCGTCGCCACCATGTCCAAGGACGCGCGGACGGGATTGATCTTCGTCGATTTCGCCCAGAATTACGCGGCACGCAACACGATCACGGCCTACTCGGTTCGTGGGCTCGATTCGCCGTCGGTAGCCACTCCGCTGACGTGGGAAGAGGTGGCCGCCCTCACCGCGGACACTCCCGTGCGAGTGAGCCCTTCCGAGATGCTCGAGAGAGTGCAGACGCATGGTGATCTCTGGGCAGATCAACTGCCCACTCCTGCGAGCCCTCCCCTGCCGGAGCCGTTCGCCTGACAAGATGGTGAATGCAGAATCGAATCCAATGGAGGTCTGATGCCTGACTCGAGCCCCGTGGCGCGTTCTGACCGGGCGCATTACGTGCGGTTTCCAGCCCCATGGATTGCAGGATGCAGCGACATGGGCCGCAGGCACCACACCAATCAAGACGCGCTGTGCCTCGCCGTCCGCTCCACCCCACCGCAGGCCGCCGTCCTCGCCATCTCCGACGGCGTCACGACGGCGGAGGGCTCAGAGGTGGCCTCCCTCCTCGCCGCCGAGACGGTCGTGGCGAGCCTCACCGGCCAGAGCGATGCGGACGCACCGATCAAGGAGCGGATGGTTGATGCCTTCAAGGCGGCGCACGAAGCCGTGATGGCCGACCGCGAC
>DYZF01000098.1 GCA_020741375.1 Tessaracoccus flavescens | reverse complement strand
GTTCCCACTTGCAGACTGCGGCCTTGCTCGCTGCAGGCTTTGGTGTTGCCCTTGTGATTCACTATTGGCCTTCGCAGGATGTCGACGTGGCTGTGCCTGCTCCGGCTCCGTCGACGTCCCAGATCTCGGTGGACACACCCTCACCGAGCCCAAGCCCCAGCGCGACGCCGTCGCCTGCCGTGTCGCCGTCGCCCAGCACAACGCCGAGCGCTTCTGTGTCGGCGTCTGCCGCTGCCTCTCTGTCGCCGTCGCCCACGCCGACGGTGACCACGTCCAGCGCTCCCGCTGAAGTGAGCCGTCCGTCGGCCATCGAAGGTCTGTCGGTGGCCAACAACACCTCGCGTGCCGTGTCCGTCCGATGGAAGGCAGTCCCTGGAGCGACGCGCTATGCGGTATACAGCAACGGCGCCCTGATTTCTCACGTGCGTGAGACGTCGGCCCTGTTCATCTGGGAGTCCGACGCGATCCGCATCGGCGTCGCCGCCGAGGTGAACGGCCAACTGGGGCAGATGTCGAGCGTTCGGGTTGAACGACCCGCAACCGCGCCTGCCGCGACACCTACGCGTACCACGGCCACCCCGACGACGCGACCTACCGCCACGAGCAATCCCACGACGACGCAGCCAGCGCCCTCCCCAACCACGAGCACCCCTC
Source organism: Tessaracoccus flavescens (assembly GCA_020741375.1). GTDB lineage: Bacteria > Actinomycetota > Actinomycetes > Propionibacteriales > Propionibacteriaceae > Arachnia > Arachnia flavescens_A. Next base: position 2,275 of record DYZF01000098.1, on the reverse strand, counting down.
AACCCGAGCCGCCCCCGCCGTCGTCGACTGAAGTCGTCGCACCAGATCCGGAACTTCCCGGACCGCCCGAGTCGTCGACGGATAGCCAGCCATAAGGTTCAACGTGCTTCATACCCGACCGTTCTCACTGAGGCGCCTGCTGGCTCTGCTCGCTGGCTTAACCCTGCTGGTGGCCGCGTGCACACCAGAGGCGACGTCGTCGCCAACCCCTGTGACCTCCACGGCTTCGGCGAGCGCTTCTCCGTCTCGCAGCGCTCGTCCGTCTCCGACGCCACCCCCCACTCCTAGCCCGTCGCCATCGCCGAGCCCGACTCCGAGCGGCCTGCTCGCCGACGGCGTGGTGACCGCGCTGGTGCTGGGCACCGATTCCCGTTCGAACGATTGGGGCGGGCTGGCCGACACGATCATCGTTGCTCAACTATCGGCTGACCGTAAGAACCTGCATCTGGTCTCCATCACCCGCGACTCCTATGTCGAGATCCCCGGCTACAACCGCGGCAAGATCAACTCGGCTTTCGGAAAGGGCGGCATCCCGCTACTCCGTGACACGGTCTCCCACCTGCTCGGAGGCTTGGAGATCGACTTGGTGGTTCAGACGAACTTCAACGGCTTCATTGCGCTGACCCGCGCCATGGATGGCTTCACGGTGGACAACAAGCACGCCAACAGCCGCAAGGTCATCTCCACCGGCCGCGTGGTCGATTTCCCCAAGGGGCCGGTGAAGCTCGAGAACACCGACGGCCTCATCTACGTACGTGAGCGCAAGGGGCTCCCGAGGGGCGACCTCGATCGCGCCGAACGTGGCCGCGCTGCGCTCATCGGCATGATGAAGCGACTGGTGGAGATCACCGACAAGGAACCGGCGAAGCTCGCGGAACTGTTCCCGATGGTCTACCGCAACGTCAAGGTTGAAGGTGACCTAGGAGTTGAACAGCTGCCGGCCCTCGTTGAGCTGGGACGCAACTTCGCTGGTGGGTCGGGGAAGGTGACGTCGCTGATGGTCCCGATTGCTGATTTCGCAACGGTCGGTGGCCAGTCGGTCAACCGGCTCGACTCTGGCCGCACGGCGGAGCTAGGGGAGGCGCTGAAGGCGGGCGACCTCAGCGCGTACGTCGCCAAGTACGGCGAGGATTACGCCCCAACGGGACGCCGATGACCACAAAGACCTTCATTTGGGGCAGCTGCGTCTCGCGCGACACCTTCGAGTTCTTGCCGGATTCGTTCGAGTTGCTTGGGTACGTTGCGCGCCAATCATGGTTGTCTGCGGGGTCGCGCGCTGATGTCGCGATCGGCGAGTTGGAGTCGAAGTTCCAGCGGAAGATGACCGAGGGCGACCTGGCTGGCAATGCGCTCAGCCGTTTGTCCGACAATGCAGGCGACATCGATCTGTTGCTCCTGGATCTGTGCGACGAGCGTCTCGGCGTGGTGCTCCTCGAAGGGGACGCGGTGGTTACCCGGAGCGTCGAGAAGATGACCAGTGGCATTCAGGATCAGCTGGACGAAGCCGGCCACGTGCTTGCTCTTGGCGACCCTGGTCACTTCGAGAGGTGGAGGACGGCCGCGGCTCGAGTTCGCGATGAGCTGGAGGCTGCCGGGTTGCTGAGCAAGTCTCTCGTGCTGGCGGTGGAGTGGGCCTTGATGGACAGTGAGGCGGAGCCGACGCCCACCAGTTTTGGGAAGTCTGCCTTCGACATGAATCAGCGCTTTGAGGCGTACTACGCCGAGTTGGAGGCACTGGGCTTCACGCTGGTGAATACTGGCCCCACGCTGGCCGACGCGGATCACAAGTGGGGCCGGGCGGCCTTCCACTACCACGAGACCACATATGAGGAACTCGTCGGGCAAATCGTTGGCAAGGTCCGCCGGCCGCCTGCGGGATAGTAGGTTCCTCAGGTACGCGCTTGCTCGACGGGGGTGATGATGGCCAGCAACTGGGTGAGGCGCCTGCGTGACCTCGCGGACGAGCGCCGTAGGTCGCGCCTGCTGACGGATGTCCAGAGGGAGCAGGCGAGCCTTCGCCCTGGATACAAGATCTGGGGCTACAAGAATGTGTTTGCCAAGGGCTTCCTCCTCACCCGAGAAGCCACGGCGTATTCACCGCGTGACAATTGGTTGCATTCCCGGTTTGGACGTTGGCACCTCCAGCACGATCCACTCTTGGCTGTCCAAGAGGCAGGGACGGATGAGCTAGGTGTGATGGTGCTCGGCGAGGCTTTCGATGACGGTGGGCCGACAAGCCGCGCAGGCGTTGCTGCGGCCCTCCAACGGATTCTTG
>DYZF01000097.1 GCA_020741375.1 Tessaracoccus flavescens | reverse complement strand
GGTTCCGCCTAACGGCGAGTCCCATAATCAGTCGACGGCGATACCGAAGGCGCGCAGGAGGTTGGCGCCGCCGTCGAGGGTCACCTGCAACCCGGCCACCCGGTTGTCGCGCACGTCAAAGAAGTAGTTGTACGACGATCGCAGATCGACGCCGCGGAGATCGGCGTTGATGAAGCGCGCCTGCTTGAGATCGCACTCGATCAGATTGACGCCCTGCGCCTTCGCCTCGCTGAAGTCTGCGTCGACGAGTTCGCAGCGCTTGAAGCTCCACCCGCGCAGGTTCACGCCGTTGAAGCTGCCGTAGCTGAGCTTGCACCCCTCGAACGTCAGGGGCGCTGCGCCCACCTGGTTGGGGCGGATCTGGGTCCAGTTCACCGACATGGCTTTGCAGTCGGTGAAGACGCAGTCATTGAACTCGGTGGAGATGAGCTTGGTCATCGACAGCGAGCACGAATCGAAGCGGCAGTCGATGAACTCGCAGGAGCGGAAGATGCCTTCATCGAAGACACAGCCGACGAATGTGCACGCCTCGAAGGTCACTCCGCGAACGGTGCGCACGGGCTCGAGGTGGGCGCCGCGGATCTCCTCACCGCTCAGGTAATCGCGGTCGTCGAGGAGTTCTATGAGATCCATGCACAAGACCCTACCCACGGTAGATGTGGATAGGGTCTTGGTGCTTCAGCGTCACTGGGCGCACTCTGCCGGCGAGGGCCGGCGCGGCGCCGTCGTGAGGGAGGCTCAGCCGAAGAGGCGCTTCAGCCAGGCGCCGAAGCCGCCCTTCTTCTCCGTGGAGGCGGCGCGAACCGGCTCCTCGACGCGGGCCTGGGCGGCCTGCCCGGCGACGGGCTCCTCGGCCACGACGTCCTCGACCACGTCGCCAGCGGCAGCGTTGGCCTCGACGGCCTCAGCCTGAGCGACGTCGCCGTCGGTGGATTCGGGGGTCTTGATCGCGGAGATCTCGAAGGTGAGGGTCACGTTCTCCGACACCAGGACACCACCGGTTTCCAGCGCGGCGTTCCACTCCAGACCGAAATCCTTGCGGTTGACGACGACCTTGCCGGACAGGCCGACGCGCTCGTTGCCGAACGGGTCGGTGGCGACGCCGTCGAACTCGAAATCGATGACGACAGGACGGGTGACGTCCTTGATGGTGAGGTCGCCGGCGACGCGGAGGGTCTCCTCCTCCGGGTTGGTGATCTCGGTGGAGGTGAAGGTGATGAGGGGGTAGTTCTCGACGTCGAAGAAGTCGCCGGAACGGAGGCGGCCGTCGCGGTCGCCGTTGCCGGTGTCGACGGAGGCGGCCTGGATGTTGACGTTAATGCGGGCGCCCTCAAGGTTGGGGCCGGTGACGGCGGTGCCGTCGAAGTCGGTGAATGCACCGCGAACCTTGGTGACCATCGCGTGGCGAGCGGCGAAGCCGATCTCGGTGTGCGAGGTATCGAGGGTGTAGGTGCCGGACAGGTTCTGCAGCGTGCTCATGTGAACAACGCTACAGGTTATTAGTTGAAAGATCAACTAGCCGGTAGGGTTCTACAACTGCGTGGGCCTAGAAGCAGTCACCGATCCGAGAAGCGGCCCGGCAGGATCGGCCCCCGGATACCGGCCGCCGACAACGCACGCTGGGCGCGCTCGCGGACGATGCGGGTTGGGCCCCATTGCTGGTTCGGCCCCGTCTTGATCAGCACCTGCAGGGTCATGGTTCCGCCCGACACGTCGCCGACTCCCAACACGGCCGGATTCTCCAGCAGCACCTCCGCGAATTCCGGCTCGTCGGCCATCGTCCCCAGCGCCTCCCGCAGCACCGCCTGGGCGCGCTCCGGGTCCTCATCGATCGCCACCGGAATGTCGACGACCGACGTCGAGTAGCCCTGCGAGATGTTGCCCAAGGTGAGTACCTCGCCGTTGCGGACGTACCAGACGGTGCCCGACGCGTCGCGCAGCTTGGTGACCCGCAGCGTCACCTCTTGGACGGTGCCGGTGAGGTCGCCGACCGTGATCAAATCACCCACCCCGAACTGATCCTCGGCGAGCATGAAGATGCCGGAGAGGTAATCCTTAACGAGCGATTGGGCGCCGAATCCCAGCGCGACGCCGCCGATTCCCGCCGACGCCACCAGCGGCCCCATCGGTACCCCGAAGATCGCGAGCACGGTCAGCAGCACCACGACGACGAGCACCACGTCCACAACGTTGCGCAGGAGCGAGCCCATCGTCTCCACGCGCTGCCGGTGCCGCTCGGCACTCAGCCCGCTGGCCTTCGCCAGGATCTTGCGCGCCTTGGCACCGAGGTCTTCGTTGCGCTCGAGCGGCTTGGCCAGCAGCACCCGGACGGTCCGCCGAATCGCGTACGTCAGCACGAAGCGCAACACCAGGGCGACGAGGATGACGACCCCGGCCAGCAGCAGCTTCTCCCACACATCGTTCATGGGAACCATTGTCGCGGGTGGGTGAGTTCGGCGAAAACCTAGCGCTGTGTCCAATGTTTGTATAATGTTGACTTGGCACTACACCTGAAAGGCCAGAACCATGACCCATCATGATCCCGACCAGAAGTTCGCCAAGCTCGTCGAGGGCCAGCGCCTCGTCATGTTCACCACCCGTCAGGAATCCGGCGCTCTGGTGAGCCGCCCCATGACGGTTCAGGAGCATGAGGGCGACGTGTTCCGATTCATCGCCCAGAACGACAACGCCGTCACCCGAGAGGCCGACGGCCAGCAGGTGAACCTGTCGGTGATCGACGGCGGCACCTACCTCTCCATCTCCGGGCGCTGCCATGTGGAGCGCGACGTTGCCAAGAAGCGTGAGCTGTGGAACCGGATCAACGAGGCCTATGCCGATGATCCGGAGGATCCCAACAACATCATCCTCGAGGTGACCGCCGAGTCCGGCGAGTACTGGGACAGCGGCAACACCGTCACCCAGCTCTTTGGCATCGCCAAGGCCGCCATCACCGGCAACAAGCCCGACGGCGACCACGGAACCGTCCAGCTCTGACACACCTTTCCTATTTCGCGACCGCCGTCGTCCCTCTGGGGCGCGGCGGTCGTCGCGTTGACCGGTAGACTCATCCCTCGTGCCGAGCCTCACCCAAGCGCAGTCCAACGCGATGCAGCACCTGCTGCGCATCGCGCCGGTCATCAACGATCTCGGCACGCTCTTCCGCGACGCCGGCCACGAGATCTACCTCGTCGGTGGCTCCGTGCGCGACGCGCTGCTCGGCAACCTCGGCCACGACCTCGATTTCACCACCTCCGCCCGCCCCGACGAGACGCACGCGCTGCTCAAGCGGTTCACGCCGACGACGTGGGACATCGGCAAGGAGTTCGGCACCATCGGCGCGCTCAAGAAGGCCGACGGCCAGGAGTGGCAGATCGAGATCACCACGTTCCGCGCCGACATCTACCGCAGCGAATCCCGCAAGCCGGAGGTGACCTTCGGCGACACCATCGACGGCGATCTCATCCGCCGCGATTTCACCGTCAACGCCATGGCGATCAATCTGGCCACCCGTCAGTTCGTCGATCCCTACGGCGGCCTTGAAGATCTCGCCGAGGCGACGATCAAGACGCCTTCGACGCCGGAGCGTTCCTTCTCCGACGACCCGCTGCGAATGATGCGCGCGGCGCGTTTCGCGTCGCGGCTGGGCTTCTACGTCGCGCCCGAAGTGGTCACCGCCATGACGGAGATGGCCGAACGCATCACGATCGTCTCGGCGGAGCGGATTCAGGCGGAGCTCACCGGCCTCCTGCTCACCGATTCACCACGCGAGGGGCTCAACCTCCTGGTGGACACCGGCATCGCGGATCACATCCTCCCCGAGTTGCCCGCCATGCGGCTGGAGATCGACGAGCACCACCGCCACAAGGACGTCTACGAGCATTCGCTGACCGTCCTCGATCAGGCGATCGAGCTGGAGAAGGCCCGCGGCCACGAGCCCGACATAGTCAACCGCCTCGCCGCCCTCCTCCACGACATCGGCAAGCCCGCAACCCGCAAGTTCGAGGGCTCGAAGGTGACGTTCCACCACCACGACATCGTCGGCGCCAAGCTCGCCACCAAGCGGCTGCGGGCGCTGAACTACTCGACGGCGGTGGTGAAGTCGGTGGCGAAGCTGATCGAGCTGCACCTGCGGTTCCACGGCTACTCCGACGGCGGCTGGTCCGATTCCGCGGTGCGGCGCTACGTGCGCGACGCCGGCGACGAACTGGAACACCTCCACATTCTCACCCGCGCCGACTGCACCACCCGCAACCGGCAGCGCGCCACCAAGCTGCGCCGCGCCTACGAGGAACTGGAGTGGCGCATCGACGAGCTCTCCGCGCAAGAAGAACTGGCCGCGCTGCGCCCGCACCTCGACGGCAAGCAGATCATGGACGTGCTGGGCATCAAGCCCGGGCGCGAGGTGGGTGAGGCCTACGCCTTCCTGCTGGAGCACCGCACCGAGCACGGGCCCGTCCCTGAGGATGAGGCCGTCGAACTCCTGAAGCAGTGGTGGGCCGCGCGCTAGCCGTCGGTTACACGGCGTGCCGGACTACCATAGGCGGGTGAAGGTCGGACGAACTCTGTTGGCAGCTCTGCTGCTCGTGCTCGTCTCACTGACCCTTTCTCCCGCCGCGTCGGCCCAAGACGGCGACCTCCTCGACGTCGTCATCACCGAGGTGTCCACCCCCACGATCAGCCTGTCGACGCCCACGCAGGAGATCCGGATCTCCGGCACACTCGTCAACGATTCCACGCAGGCCCTCAGCTACGTCAACGTGCACTTCTGGCGCCTGCCCGAGCCCATCCTCACCACCGATCGGCTCGAGGAACTGACGGGCAGCGCGCAGGCGCCCACCGGCAGCCGCCTGTTCAGTGAGCCCGACGGCAACCTGCACAACCTGACCGGCGACGGCTGGCTCCAGCCCGGCGAGATCCGCGAGTTCACCGTCCGCGCCTCCGTGGCGCAGCTGACGGAAGCCGGCGCGGATCCGATGACCCAGAACGACGCCGCGTACCTCGTGGGCGTCCAAGTGCGGGCCATTCCGGAAACCGGTGGCAACCAAACCGTCGGTCGCGCGATGATCCCCGTGGCCGCCACGCAGGAGCCCGTGAAGTCGTCGTCGCTGGTGGTGCTGAGCGCGGCGCCGAGCTGGCTGCCGGATGGACGGTTCCTCGACAACTCGCTGGCCGAGGACCTCACCGGTCGCCTCGAAACCCTCCTCGCCGCTGGCGAACGCGACGGCGTCATCACCGCGATCGACCCGGCGCTCTACTCGGCCGTCTCAGCGTTGTCCCGGCCGCACACCGTCGGTGGCGTGGAGGCCGACGGCAGTGGCATCGCGTTGCGTTGGGTGAGCCGGGTGGACGAGCTGGCCGCCCAGCAGCGGCTGTGGGTGCTCCCCTACGGCAATCCCAATCTGGAGCGCGCGGCGGCGATGGGCGCCTTGGACGCGGTGCTCGCGGGCGGCGCCGTCGACGACAAGCTCGCGGGCCTACCAACGGTGGCCGTCGTCAATCACATGATCCCCGCCCTGCCCCGCGACGCCCTCGAAACTCTCGTGGTGCGCAACGCCACGGGATCCGTGCCCGGCACGCCCCGCGTGCTCGCCAGCACGGCACCCGGGGTTCCCGCGACCGTGCCCGACGGCGTCCGCTCCGCCACGCTGATCGCGCGCGAGTTGCTGGCCGCGTCGCCCCCGCTCTACCTGATCGACACCGTCGAACTGGCGGCCGCCGACACCCTCGGCGGGGCGCTGCGCGTGCAGGTGCCGCCGTCAACCTCCGCGTCGGGCCCCCTGCGCACCGCCAACGCCTCCACCCCGGCGCCGTGGCCGAACGTGACCACGGCGATCACGGAGGCGAAGGCCAACGCGCAGTTCATCACCGCGTTGACGGGCCAGGCACCCGAGTTCGACGAGCCGCGGATCACGGCGTTGTCGCTGTCAGACTCCTTCCGCGACGAAGCCGCCGCCGTCGCCTACGTGCAGGCCGCCAGCCCGGAGAGCTTCAATGCCGACGGCGTGGAACTGAAGGCCGCGTCGTCGTTCGTCATGAGTGCAGCTGACAGCACCTTCCCCGCCACGATCACCAACAGCCTGCCGCTGCCCGTTGTGGTGGGGGTGCACTTCGATTCGGAGGCCCCGCAGCGCATCAGCGTGGCCAACATCGAGCCCGTGACGGTGCCGGCCGGCGAGTCCATGACCGTGGTCGTGTCGCCCCATGCGACGGCCAACGGCATCACCCGAGTGGAGGCCCAACTGGTCACCGTCGACGGCGATCCCTTGGGCGAACCCACCCAAATCGAGGTGACTGCGACCGACTTTGGGCGAGTCGGCTGGCTCATCATCGTCGTGTCGGGTGCAGTGGTAGTTGGCGGAACAGCGCTACGCATCCTCGCCGTCAGGCGGGAACAGCGGGCCAAGGAGAACAGTGAACCAAGTCAGTAGCACCAGGAAGCTCGTATCGGCGAGCGCCATCATGGCCTCGGGCACCATGATCTCCCGCATCCTGGGCATCATCCGGGTGGCGCTGATCGCGTTCATCCTCGGCCAGTTGTCGCGTCAGGTCGACATGCTGACGCTGGCCACCAGCGTCCCCAACTCGCTCTACATCCTGTTCGCCGGCGGCGCCCTCAACACCGTCCTCGTCCCCCAGATCGTCCGCGCCATCAAGAACGACGCAGACGGCGGCGAGGCGTACACCAACCGCATCATGACGGCGTTCATGCTGATCATCGGCGCCGTCGCGATCGTGGCGACGGTGGCCGCCCCGCTGGTCTCGGCGATCTACACCTCCAGCGAGTGGCGCGAGCCGGCGCTGGCCTCGCAGTACCAATCGCTCATCGCTCTCACCTATCTGACGCTGCCTCAGATCTTCTTCTACGGCGCGTTCTTCCTGCTCGGCCAAGTGCTCAACGCCCGCGACAAGTTCGGCCCCATGATGTGGGCGCCGATCGCCAACAACGTCATCTCCATCGCGGTGCTGAGCATCTACCTGGTGGTGTGGGGCAACGACGGCGACCACGGCGCAGCGTTCACCACCCCGCAGGTGCTGCTGCTGGGCTTGGGGTCGACGGCGGGCATCGCCGTCCAGACGCTGGTGCTGCTCCCGTTCGTGAAGAAGGTGGGCTTCAAGCTGCGCCCGCGCTTCGACCTCAAGGGCACCGGCCTCGGCAAGACCTTCTCGCTGACCAAGTGGACGATGGGCTTCGTCGCCATCAACCAGATCGCCCTCGTCGTGGTCAACCGCCTCGCCACCTCCGCCACCGCCGGAGGCCAGGGTGCGGGCGTCGCGGTGTACTCCAACGCCCACCTCATGTGGATCCTCCCCCACTCACTGATCACCGTCTCCTTGGCGACGGCGATGCTCCCGAACGCCTCCCGCCTGGCAGCCGCTGGCGACAAGTCCGCCGTCGCGCAGGAGTTCACCAAGACGGTGCGGCTCGCGCTGATCGCCATCGTGCCGGCCACCGCCGCGTTCCTCGCGCTCGCTGGGCCCATCGCCGGGTTCCTGTTCGGGCACGGCAGCAGCACCGGAGACGCCATCTGGGTCGCGTGGGCGCTCATGGCGTTCGCCGTCGGCCTCATCCCGTTCACCATCCAGTTCGTGTGCCTGCGCACGTTCTACGCAATGGAGGACACCCGCACGCCGTTCTTCCTACAGGTGCTGATCGCCGGCCTCAACATCGGGCTCGCGTTCCTGCTGGTGTGGTGGGTGAACTCGGATCAGTGGGTGGCCTCGGCGTTGGCGCTGGCCTATTCGCTGGCGTACTTGGTGGGCGTGTTCGTGTCGTGGCAGGTGCTGCGCCGTCGCCTCCCGGATCTCGCCGGCAGCCCCTTGGTGATGCATCTGGTGCGGCTGCTGCTGGGCGCGATCCCCGGCGCCATCGGCGCCTACTACCTGAGCGGCTGGCTGGTCAGCGTGCTGGGCACGGGCAAGCTGGCGCTGCTGGCGGCCGCCGCCGCGGGCGGCATCGTGATCCTCGCGTCGTTCCTGCTGGTGGGCAAGCTGCTCAAGGTGCGGGAACTGGCAAGCATCTCGACGCTGGTGAGCACCCGGTTCGGCAAGCGCCGGCAGCCCAAGGCCGCGGTGGCGCCGTCGACCGCTGGGAAGAACCCGGACGATGAGTTCGAACTGGACGACGCGGCGTTCATGCCGCCGGCCGGCATCAGCGATTCAGATCTCGACGACATCGGTCCGGTCACGGTGATCCGCAACCGGCCGCCGGTGTCGCGGCACAACTTCGAGCGCCCGGCGGCCCCCCTTGATGACGCCGACGCTTCCGGCAGCTCTGAGCCCAGCAGGGGCTGGGACGCTGCCGACGGCGAGGCGAGCTTCGACGAGGCGAGCCTTGACCAGATGGGCTTCGACGAGACCACCGTCGGTGGACGCTCGGCCGACGAGGACGCCGTCGATCACTCCAGCTTCGCCAACCCTGCGGCGCAGTACTCGCACGACGAGGTCGCGGATGATTCCGGCGGCGACGATTCCGAGGAGCTCGAATCGCTGCGGATCCATTCCGGGCTCGGCACCGCGCAGTCGGTGGTGCTGCCTGCCCCGATCGACCTCGACGAGGACGGTGAGGACGACGAGGAGACCACCGGCCGGATCGACATGCGCGCACTCTTCCGTGAGGGCGATGAGCAGGATCAGATCGCGACTGTCGGCACGCTGCTGAACACCCGCTACGAGTTGATCGAGAAGCTGGCGGTTCGCCGCGGCACCGAGACGTGGCGGGCGCACGATCAGGTGCTGTCGCGCGACGTCGCCGTGCACGTCGTCGCCCCCGGCGACCCGCGCATCTCCGAGCTCATCCAGGCCGCCCGCAAGGGTGCGGCCGCGACGGATTCCCGCTTCCTCCGCGTCCTCGACGCCAACGAGGTGACCGACGCCACCGACGGCATCGGCGCCTACGTGGTGGCGGAGTTCGCGCAGGGCAAGTCGCTGACCAAGCTGCTGGCCAAGGGCCCGCTCAGTACGCTCGAGGCCGGGCACATCGTCCGCGAGCTCGCCGACGCGCTGGTGGGCGTGCACGCCCAAGGCCTGTTCCACGAGCAGGTTAACCCAGACAACGTCATCATCACGCAGGCTGGCGCCGTGCGGCTCGTGGGCTTCGGGATCGAGGCCGCCTTGGCGCGACGCGACGACGAATCCAACGCGTGGTCGGCGCGGGAGCGGGCCGACGTCGAAGGCCTCGGCAAGGTGCTGTACGCCGCGCTCGTGCGCCATTGGCCGGGCGAAGCGAAGTGGGGTCTGCCGGCGGCGCCGATCATCGCGGGCGAGACCGCACCTCCGCACACGGTGAAGTTGGGCGTCTCCCCGGCCCTGGATCGCATCTGCACCACCACTCTCACCGAGCGCGGCTCGATGGGCGAACGTCGGATCACGACGGCGTCGCAGATCTACGCGGCCCTCACCGAAGTGCTCGGCACGGCCAACGCGTCGGCCGATCTCGAATCCCGCGTCCGCTCGTGGGTGATGGACGACGACAAGCCGGTAGACGCGCCGGTCAGCGTCGCGCCGCTGGCCACGCCAGACCCGGCGACTACCCGAGTGGCCCCCGCGATTCCCGCCGCGTCGGCGGCCACGCCTGCCGCCCCGCGCCGGGCGCATGACGACGACGCCCCCGCCGCTGGTGTCGCGGTGGCCGACCGGGAGCAGCGCCCCCGCTACGTGCTGTGGGCCATCGGCATCCTCGCCGCCCTGGCACTGGTGATCTCGCTGGTGATCAACGGCATCAACAACGCCGCCGACAACGAGGCCGCCACCCCCGGCACCTCGGGCACCGCCGCACCCGGTGAGGCGGGGACGAGCGGGGCTCCTGGGTCGCCGTCGGGCTCCGCTGAGGGCACGGGCGCGATCACGATCGTCAGCGCCAAGGACTTCGATCCGGAGGCAGACAACGGCAACGCCGAGGAGAACCCGGATCAGGTGGCCCGCGCCATCGACGGCGACCCCGCCACCGGCTGGCAGACGCTGCGCTACTTGAAGCGGCCCAACATGGGTGGCCTGAAGCCGGGTGTCGGGCTGGTGCTCGACCTCGGGGAGGAACGCCAGATCAGTGCCGCAGACCTGATCCTCACCGGCGACGGCACCGCCGTCGAGCTGCGCGTCCCCGCTGGGGACACCGCGTCGATGCGCACCGAAGCCGATTGGAAGATCGTCGCCTCCAACGACAAGGCCGCCGGCAACGTCACGCTAACGCTCGACGAGCCGGTCACCACCCGCTACGCGCTGGTGTACTTCACCAACCTGCCGCCGGTTGAGGGCGGATTCCGCGCCCAGCTCAACGAGATCACGTTGCGCTGATGCGGGAGATCACGTCGCCGGTTGAGCTGGTCACGCCCGACGGAGTCCGGGCGGCCGTAGGGTGGTCGGATCGCGGTCGACGCTTGCTCCCGGTGCCCGCATAGAAGGCCTGAACATAACAGGGAGCTATCCAGGCACGGATTCGATATATGTGGAATCTGTGCCGAATAGCTCCCTGTTATGTCGCGAGGTCGCTAGACGAAGCGAACCCAGTTGGGGCCGGTGCCCGTCTCCACCCGATCCAGGGCCGTGAGTGCGCCGTCGTCGCCGACGGAGTAGAGCGTCGCATGGCCGGAGCGCTCGCCGACGACCACCGCGAGGGCGCCGTCTGGTGAGACTGCCATACCGCGGGGCTGTTCCTCGGTGGGAGTGATGGCGACGACGTCGCCCAGAGTGCCGTCCTCCGCGACCGCGACGGTGGCGACAGTGGAGGCGGTGCGCTCGGTGGCCAGGAGGAACCGGTCGCCGCGGGCGAGCCAGACGTCGGCGCACCAGATGAGGTGACCGGCGCGAGGGTCGGCGCCGTAGGTGCTGTGCTTGAGGTTGGCGTCGGGGTCGACGACGATGACCGACTCTGCGGGGGTGAGGCGGCCGGAATCGAGGTCGCGGTGGAAGCGCACGGCTTCGCCGCTGAACTCGGTGATGACGTAAGCGTTGCGGCCATCGGCGGAGGCGGTGAGATGGCGGGGGCCGGTGCCGGCGGTCCACGCGACCGTGGGCTCGCTGAGTTCAACCAGCTGTGCGCCTTCGGCGAGGGAGAACTGCGCGATGAGGTCGTCGCCGAGGGAGACGAAGTAGGCGTTGTCGCCGACCGGGACGGAGGCGTGCATGTTACGCGCCTCAAGGTGTGCCGTGGGCTCGCCGACGACGCCGTCCACGACGGGCCACGCCTCGCCCCAGCCGCCGTGGTACGACGCGCCGAGCAGGACACCGTCGGTGTAGCCGAGGTAGCCGAGAACAGAGGAGACCTCGCGGCGCGATTCCTCCGTCAGTTCACCGGTGTCGCGGTTGAGGCTCAGGGTCACGATGGCCGGGGCTGGCTCCTTGACGGCGGTGTAGATGCGGTCGCCGTCGACGGCGAAGGTGCTGCAGCCGGTGCCGACGTGCGTATCGGCGAGCCGTTCCAGGTGAGCGCCGTCGTCGCTGAGGCGGAACGCGGCGATGGTGCCGCCCTTGTCATTGCCAACTAGAACCAGAGTCATGCTCCGATCCTAGGTGCGTCAGACGGCGAGGGTGAGGGCGCGCGCGACGATGATGCCGATGAAGACCAGCGCGGCGAGCCCGGCGAGCGGCCAGCCCCAGCGGGCGCGGTGCTGCTTGGGGAGCATGACGAACGCGGAGATGGCGGCGACGCCGCCCACCAGACCGCCGAGGTGGCCTTCCCACGAGATGCCCGACACCATGAACGAGAACGCCACGTTGAGGCCGATCCACATGAGGATGCCGCGCACATCGCCCTTGTGCTTGAGGGCCAGAATCAGCAGGGCGCCCATGAGGCCGTAGACCGCGCCGGAGGCGCCCATGGTCTTGACGAAGGGTGCGCTGAAGAGCATCACGCCGGCGGAGCCGCCGAGCGCGGCGATGAAGTAAATGGCGAGGAATCGGGCGCGCCCCATGATCCCCTCCACCTGCGGGCCGAGGAGGAACAGCATGAGCATGTTGAACAGGATGTGCAGCGGGCTGACGTGCGTGAACGCGGACGTGATGACCTGCCACGGCGCGCCGGACGCGACGCCCGGCCACCATTCGGCGCCCTGCTGAAGGCACATGAAGCGGTCGATGAGGAACATGCCGTCGGCGCGGGGCTCGCAGTGGCCGTTGGGCATGAGCGCCAGCGTGGCGAACAGGCGGCCGTTCGAGCCGCCGGTGAGCAGCACAGCCACCCAGACGAGCACGTTGACGGCGATCAGCGCGATCGACGTGGCCTTGGGGTTGCTGCTTCGCACGCCGCCGTAGGGCAGTTGGTGCTGCCGGGTCTCGCGGTTGCCGCGGTGGACGCACTCGGGGCACTGGAACCCGACGGAGCCGGGGATCATGCAGGAGCCGCAGATGGGTCGGTCGCAGCGCTGGCAGGTGATCCGCGTGGCCTCGCTGGGGTGCCGGTAGCAGGTTGCGACGTCGTCCATGCGCCAAGCGTATCGAGCGGGCCCAACGTCTGGTGGACCTCGACGTGCCGCAGGTCCGGCTCGTCGACACGACGGTGTCCCAGCCCGATCGGATCCAGCAGCCGGGGCGCCGAGGACTTGACGTCGCAGCTCTCAGTGCGGCGACTGTCACCAACGGGTGAGTCCCCTAGCGTGGTGGCATTCCGGGTGGCTGGTCGGCGTGTCGTGAGATGGGCGATGGGCCATCGGGGATGCTCTTCGAGAAACGACCAAGTAACTCTTGTGAGGA
>DYZF01000096.1 GCA_020741375.1 Tessaracoccus flavescens | reverse complement strand
GTCGCGTCGTCGTCGGTCTTGAGGGTGCGCCAGTACTCGACGGCGGCGTCCCACTCCTCGCCCTCGGGCGCGTGCGGGCGGCCCTTGAGGTAGGCGAACGTGGTGTCGTCGGGGGCGATCATGCCGGCCTTGGCTCCCCACTCGATCGACATGTTGCAGATCGTCATGCGGCCCTCCATGGAGAGCTGCTCGATGGTGGTGCCGCGGTACTCGACGATGTGGCCCTGGCCGCCGCCGGTGCCGACCTTCGCGATGAGCGCGAGGACGACGTCCTTGGCGGTGACGCCGTTGGGCAGGTCGCCATTGATGTTGACGGCCATCGTCTTGGGCTTGGCCTGGTTCAGCGTCTGCGTGGCGAGCACGTGCTCGACCTCGGAGGTGCCGATGCCGAAGGCCAGCGCGCCGAACGCGCCGTGGGTGGAGGTGTGGGAGTCGCCGCAGACGATCGTCATGCCGGGCTGGGTGACGCCGAGCTGGGGGCCGATGATGTGCACGACGCCCTGGTCGCGGTCGCCCAACGAGTGGATGCGGATCCCGAAGTCCTTCGCGTTCTGGCGCAGGGTGTCGACCTGCTTGCGCGAGACCGGGTCGGCGATGGGCGCGAGGATGTTGAGCGTCGGGGTGTTGTGGTCCTCGGTGGCGAGCGTGAGCTCGGGGCGGCGGACCTGGCGGCCCGCGAGGCGGAGGCCCTCGAACGCCTGGGGGCTGGTCACTTCGTGCACGAGATGGAGGTCGATGTAGAGCAGGTCCGGCTCACCTTCGGCCGAGCGGACGACGTGGGCGTCCCATACCTTTTCGCTCAGGGTCTTACCCATGGCTCCTCGCTTCCAACGATCAGTTCTGACGGGGCACAAGTATGGTCGCGATGAGCGTGCGTTCAAGTTGCGCGTCCACAATATGGATTGATAATCTCACCATATGGACGACACTTCAGGCGTTGGCGTACTCGATAAAGCAGCCGCGGTTCTGGCCGCGCTGGAACGCAATCCGCTCACTCTCGCCGGTCTGGTCACGGCCACCGGCCTAGCCCGCCCGACGGCCCACCGACTCGCGGTCGCATTGGAGCACCACCGCTTCGTCGGTCGCGACCTGCAAGGCCGCTTCGTACTCGGCCCAAGGCTCATCGAGCTCGCGGAATCGGCCGGCGAGGATCCGCTACTGGCCACCGCCGGCCCCATCCTGACCCGGCTTCGCGACATCACCGGCGAGTCCGTGCAGCTCTTCCGCCGCCAGGGCGACATCCGCATCTGTGTGGCCTCCGTCGAGCGCCCCACCGGCCTGCGCGATTCGGTCCCCGTTGGCGCGCAGCTGTCGATGACAGCCGGCTCCGCCGCCCAGGTCCTCCTCGCCTGGGAGGAGCCGGAGAAGCTCGAGAAGCTGCTGGAGGAGGCATCGTTCACCATGACGACCCTTCAGGGCGTTCGCCGACGGGGCTGGGCCCAGTCGGTCGCCGAGCGTGAGGCCGGCGTCGCGTCGGTGTCAGCCCCGGTGCTGGCGCCGTCGGGCAAACTGATCGCCGCCGTGTCGGTGTCGGGTCCGATCGAGCGTCTGACGCGCTCCCCCGGCCGCCTGCACGCGCCGGCCGTGCTGGCCGCGGCTGAGCGGCTCAGCGAGGTGCTGCGCCGCAGCGGCGCCCCTGAGTGATCAAGGGTTCGAGCAGGGTGTCATCCGGGGGTTCCCCGCTACCGCGGGGACCCGTCGGTACCTAGCCTTGTGGGTATGAACTACCAGTACTCCGGTCTCTCCTCCACCCGCGGCGAGGAACGCTCCATGGCCATCCTCGCCCACCTGTCCGCGATCATCGCCATGGTCCTGAGCGCAGGCTGGCTGAGCTTCGTCGGCCCGCTGCTGGTGTGGTTCCTCTACAAGGACCGCAGCGGCTTCGTCCGTCGCGCCGCCGCCGGTTCGTTCAACTTCAACATCTGGGCATGGGTGCTCAACGCAGTCGCGTGGGTGTGCCTGTTCACCGTCGTGCTGATCCCTGTGTCGGTCATCTTGTGGATCGTGGCGGGCATCATGACTCTCTGGTGCCACATCCACGGCGCCCTGAAGGCGAGCCGCGGCGAGCTCTACGACTACCCGGCATCGATCCGCATCCTCAGCTGATCTGCTCGGGAAAAAGTTAAAGGCCTTGGTCTTCATGACCAAGGCCTTTGCCTTTGTAGCCCCGACGGGATTCGAACCCGCGCTACCGCCTTGAGAGGGCGGCGTGCTAGGCCGCTACACAACGGGGCCCTAGCGCGTTGGAGATCTTAACAGCTCTCCTGCGTGGACGACTAATCGTCTTCCGCAGGGGTACCAGGACTCGAACCTGAACTAACGGAACCAGAAACCGTCGGGCTGCCAATTACCCCATACCCCTGTGTCTCGGTCACCCGAGCACGAAGAGAAACACTACACCACAGCGAACCCGAGCAACAAACTGAAGTGACCCGCTCCTGCTGAGCGCCCCGTCGACGGCTTGGGCCGCTAGGAGGCAATGAGCAATTAGATGGGTTCGTTGCTCGCTTGACGTCGATTTTCGGCGTGTCGTAGCAGTGAACCCATCCAATTGCTCAAGTTATCCACAGCCCGTCCGCTAGCTCTTCCGTTGCTCGGAACACGGAACCAGACTCGGGGCATGCGACCAGAAGTTCACCATGCCATCGCAGACGACGCGGTACTCGCCGCCCGTCGAGACCCCGGCCTTGCCCGCTCCCTCAACTCCTACGCATACCGAGGGCAGCTAGAGCGGCTCCTCCCAGGCGTGTACGGCAAGCCCGGCCTGACGGACACCGTCGAGGGGCAACTCGCGGCAGCACGCGCCTACGGTGACGACCTCGTGCTCACGCGACGCTCGGCAGCCGCGCTCACATGGTGGCCCGAGCTCGTTCAAGCTGCGGGAATGGAGCTCGCTTGCCCAAGGCCCATCTCGCCGGGCTACGGATTCTCGTGCGAGCAGCGCCTCATCCCCTGGGAGCTATTGACCCGAGTCGACGGAATGCTGTGCACCACCCCAGAACTCACTGTTCTCGACCTGATGCCAGACTTCGGGCTCCACGCAGTAACGGAGGCACTTCGCAGGGGCGCCGTGACACCAGGAAAGCTCGAGCGAGCGTTGGCGCTGACACCTCACCGTCGGGGCAATCAGCTTCGCCGCAAGCTGGTGGCAGACGTAGTCGCAGCACCGTGGTCTTTCCTTGAGACCGAAGTGCACGCGATGCTGCGAGATGCCGGAATCCACGGGTGGGTAGCGAACAGAAAGGTAGTCGTCGACGGCGTGACCTACTTCATCGATGTTGCCTTCGACGCCGAGATGGTTGCGATCGAGATGGATGGCTTCGAGACGCATGGCCGTTGGGAAGCCTTCCACCACGATCGAGAGAAATGGGTTGCCCTTGCCACAGCTGGGTGGCAGACGCTCGCCTACACCGCGCAAACCAAGGACACGCTGCTCGACACACTGCCGAAGGTACTGACCCAGCGTCGCAGGCTGTTCAACGTTTCAGCCTGACCGAAGGGCACTCGCGTCGGCGTTGACGCCCCCCAGAATGAGCAATTAGATGTGCTCGTTGCTCTTTAAGGCGCTCGTCTCGGCGTGTCGCACGAATGAACCTATCTAATTGCTCATTCCTTCGGGGACTACGGGGTTCTAGTGGCGACTTTGAGGCGGCGGCCCAGCCACCACGCCGCGACTGCGAACACCGTGAATCCAGCGATGTCCCACCCGGCGTCGGCCCACGAGATGGCCTCCACGGCCTTCAGCTCAGCGATCGAGGACGTGAACATCGCATAGCCGTACGCCGCCAAATTGTTGACGATGTGGGCACCGATGGCGGCCTCCAGTCCCCCAGTGGCTACCACGAGCGCGCCGGCGATCAGCCCGAACGCCAAGCGGTGCGCGAAGAGCGCCGGGTTCTGCGCACCGTGTAGCAGGGCGAACAACACCGCCGAGCCGACGACGCCCACCCACGCCCGCCCCGTCGCAGACCCGATCGCCTGCATCAGGTACCCGCGGAAGAACACCTCCTCCGCTGCCGCCTGCAGCGGGCTGGTCAACAGGATGGCGACGGCGAACGCCGGCCATCCCTCCTGGCCGGAATGGAACACCGGCACGCCCTTGGCGAGGAAGGAGAGCCACAGCACGCCGTTGAGAGCCACCAAGGCCACCGCGATACTGAGCAGCAGGTAGCGCCAGCGCACGCCCGGCTGCACCGAGGCCAGCCACCGGGGATGCACCTTGTGCAGCACGCGGACGATCAGCATCGACAACGGGATCAGCGACGCCAACGCCAAGTTTCCGGCGAGCGGCCCGTCCAGGAGCCGGTACGACGTCGCCTGCTCCACATAGGTGTCCCACTCTCCACCGCGGATCAGCCGCCCCACCCAGAGCACGCCGACGTTGACGATCTGAGTGAGGATGACGAAGCCGCTGAAGGCCACCAGGATCCCGAACATCGAGTGGAACGGGTAGAACCCCGGGCGCCGCAGCGCCTCCGGGTACGTCAGCCCGCCGGCCGGATCAGCCGTCGGCCCGACGGCGAGGAGACTCACGCCTCCGCAACCGGGTTGGTCAGCGTGCCGAGGCCGTCGATCGAGATCGACACCTCGTCGCCCGGCTGCATCGAGCCGACGCCGGCGGGGGTACCGGTCAGGATCAGATCGCCCGGCAACAGGGTCATCGACTGGGTGATGTACGCGATCAACTCGGCCACGCCGCGGATCATCTTGCCGGTGGAATCGTTCTGACGGACCTCGTCGTTCAGACGGGTCTCGATCGTCAGCTTCGACGTCTCTTCCAGCGTGAAGTGCGTGTTGATCCACGGGCCGACGGGGCAGAACGTGTCCGAACCCTTCGCGCGGGCCCACTGGCCATCACTCTGCTGCCATCCGCGCGCGGAGACGTCGTTGGCGATGGTGTAACCGAAGATCACCTCGGCCGCCCGCTCGACAGGGACCTGCTTGCAGATGCGGCCAATGACGACGGCGAGCTCGCCCTCGTAGTGGAGGTCGCCGCCGCCCTCAGGCTTGAGGATGGGCTCGTTCGGGCCGATGACGGACGTGTTGGGTTTGAGGAACAGCAGCGGCTCGGCGGGTACCTCGTTGCCCAGTTCGGCGGCGTGCTCGGCGTAGTTGCGGCCGACGCCGATCACCTTCGAGCGAGGAATCACCGGCGCGAGGATCCGCACGTCGTCGAGATCATGGCGCTCGCCCGTGTAGTTGACGGCGACGCCCGCCAGGGGGTCGCCCGTCAGGGTGGCGATGGTGTCTGGGTGGTCTCCCCCATCAACCGCGAGTTCGATGATCCCGTATGCCGGGTCCTGTCCAGCCTTGGCGAAACGTGCAATGCGCATGGGCCAAGACTAGTGCGTGCTCACCCGTGCTGGACGTGCGTCATGATGCCGTAGGCGAGGGCGTCCATCAGCGCCTCCCACGATGCCTCGATCACGTTGGTGCCGACGCCCACCGTCGTCCATGTGTGCTCGCGGTACGACGTGTCGATCAGCGTGCGGACGGTGGCATCGGTGCCGTAGCCGTCGTCGAGGATGCGGACGCGGTAATCGGTCAGCTCGAAGTCGGCGACCTCGGGGAAGGCAGACTTCAGCGCGTCGCGCAGGGCGCCGTCGAGAGCGTTGACGGGGCCGTTGCCCTCGCCGACCACCATGTACTTCACGCCCTTGGCCTCGAGCTTCACGGTGGCCTCCGAGGTGTTCACCTTGTCGCGTTCCTCGGTGAACACGCGCCATGACTTCACCTCGAACGGCAATTCCAGGATTCCGAGCTGATCGCGCAGCAGCATTTCGAAGCTCGCGTCGGCCGACTCGTAGGCATACCCCTCAGCCTCACGGGCCTTGACGGTTTCTGTGATCCGGGCCGCGAGGTCGCGGTCTGCCAGATCGAAGCCCAGCTGCTCACCCTTGATCTGGATGTTGGCGCGGCCGGCCATATCGGAGATGAGCATGCGCATGTCGTTGCCCACCAGCGCCGGATCGATGTGTTGGTACAGGTTGGCGTCCACCTTGATCGCCGAGGCGTGCAGACCCGCCTTGTGGGCGAACGATGACTGCCCGACGTAGGGCTGCCGCCCGAGGATCGGCTGGTGCGCCACCAGCGCAATGGCGTGCGCCACGCGCGTCAGATCGCCCAGTTGTTCCGGCGGCAGGATGTCCCACCCGTACTTCAGCTGCAGGTTGGGGATCAGCGCCGAGAGATCGGCGTTGCCGGTGCGCTCCCCGTACCCGTTGAACGTGCCCTGCACGTGCATGACGCCTGCCTCGACGGCGGCGAGTGTGTTGGCGACGGCGCAGGCCGTGTCGTTGTGGC
Source organism: Tessaracoccus flavescens (assembly GCA_020741375.1). GTDB lineage: Bacteria > Actinomycetota > Actinomycetes > Propionibacteriales > Propionibacteriaceae > Arachnia > Arachnia flavescens_A. Next base: position 1,860 of record DYZF01000096.1, on the reverse strand, counting down.
AGTGGATGCCCAATTTGGCGCCGGTTTCCGCCGCGGCTTCCACCACCTCACCCATCCAGCTGGGGAGCATGCCGCCGTTGGTATCGCACAGGATGACCACCTCGGCGCCGGCGTCGTGCGCCGTCTGCACCACCTGAATGGCGTAGTCGGGGTTGGCGCGGTAGCCGTCGAAGAAGTGCTCGCAGTCGACGAAGACGTGCTTACCCTGGCTGGTGAGGAATTCGACGGTGTCGCGCACCATCTCGAGGTTCTCCTCCAACGTCGTGCGCAGCGCCCGGAACACGTGTTCGTCGTGTGACTTCGCGACGATGCAGATGTACTCGGTGCCGGCGTCGACGAGGGCTTGGGTCAGGGCGTCCTCGCTGGCGCGCGCACCGGCCTTGCGGGTCGCGCCGAACGCCACCAACTTGGAGCGCTGCAGCCCCAGTTCCTTGGCCTTGACGAAGAATTCGGTGTCGTTGGGGTTGGCGCCTGGCCACCCGCCCTCGATGAACGTCACACCCAACTCGTCGAGGTAGCCCGCAATCTTGAGCTTGTCCTGCACCGACAGGTTGAGGCCCTCCTGCTGCGCGCCGTCGCGCAGGGAGGTGTCGAACACGTGGAACTCGGCGGGGCGCGCGGGCAGCGTCGGCATCGGTGTCTCCAGAGGTTGGGGCAAGACTCCGGGAAGCGTACCCCGGCGAAGGCCTCACTTCGCCCGCGTTTCAAGACGGGCGACGGCGGCCCGCCCCGACTCCCCTAGGGTCACCCCCATGACTTCACACAAGATCGCCGTCATCGGCGGCGACGGCATCGGCCCAGAGGTGACCGCGGAGGCCATCAAGGCGCTCACCGCGGTTGCCGGACAGGATGCGTTCGACTTCGTCCACTACGACTTGGGCGGCGAACGCTGGCAGCGTACCGGCGAGGTGCTGCCGGACTCGGTGCTGGAGGAGCTCAAGGCCGTCGACGCGATCGTTCTGGGCGCCGTCGGCGTCGCCCCCGGCTCCAAGGCGATCCCCAGCGGCCTGCTGGAGCGCGGCCTGCTGCTGAAGCTTCGGTTCGCGTTCGATCACGCCATCAACCTGCGGCCGTCGAAGCTCTACCCCGGCGTCCCGACGCCGCTGGCGCCGTCCGTCGTCGACGGCAAGGATGTCGATTTCGTGGTTGTCCGCGAGGGCACCGAGGGCCTCTACTGCGGCAACGGCGGCGCGGTCCGCGTCGGAACCCCGCAGGAGATTGCCACCGAGGTCTCGGTGAACACGGCCTTCGGCGTCGACCGCGTCATCCGCGACGCCTACCGCCGCGCCCAGTCCCGCCGCGGCCACCTCACCTTGCTGCACAAGCACAACGTGCTGGTCAACGCCGGAAGCCTCTGGAACCGCCTCTTCCAGGAGATCGGGCAGGAGTTCCCCGACGTCGAGACCAAGTATCTGCACATCGACGCGGCCATGATCGCGCTGGTGGTGGACCCGTCGCAGTTCGACGTCATCGTCACCGACAACCTCTTCGGCGACATCGTCACCGACCTCGCCGCCGCGGTCACGGGAGGCATCGGTCTGGCTGCCTCCGCCAACATCAACCCCACCGGCGAGTACCCATCGATGTTCGAGCCAGTCCACGGCTCCGCCCCCGACATCGCCGGTCAGGGCATCGCCGATCCGACCGCCGCCATCTCCTCCATGGCGCTGCTCCTGGACCACCTGGGCAAGCCCGAACTGGCGAAGAAGATCGACGACGCCGTCACGGCCGACATCACGGAGCGTGGAGCGACGAAGTCGCGCACCGTCGAGACCGGCGACCGCATCGCCGAGCGCCTGGCCTAAGCCCGTCAGAGGTTCGGCTCCACACGCAACGACGGCCCCGGGAACTCCCGGGGCC
>DYZF01000095.1 GCA_020741375.1 Tessaracoccus flavescens | reverse complement strand
GTGGAACTTGTCCTCTTCCTCCGCGTTGGTGATGACGGCCTTGACGTCGGCGCGCGGGGCGCGATCCTCGAGGTCGTAATCCTGGAGGGCCTGCGCCGTCGGCAGGATCACGCCGCCGATCTTCATGACCGCGAGCATCGCGTCCCACAACTCCACCTGATTGCCCAGCATGAGCATGACGGTGTCGCCCTTGCCGACGCCGTTGGCCTCGAGCCAGTTGGCGAGCCGGTTGGAGCGCTCCACGAGTTCACCGTAGGTGTAGCGCTCGTCCGCGCCGTGCTCGTCGCGGATCCAGAGGGCGAGGTCATCGCGGTCGCGGCCGATCTCGTCGAACCAGTCGATGGCCCAGTTGAACGCGCCCGTGATCTCGGGCCACGCGAAGCCCGCGCGTGCGTCGTCGCCGTGTCCCCGCTGCGAGAGCAGGAAGTCTCGGGCGGTGCGGATGGCTTCGGTGGCGGCTGACATGACGGCTCCCTGCGACTCAACAACCTACGGTGGCGTAGGTTTGCTTTCACGGTAATCGCGAGGGGCGCCGTCGTGCTTGGTGGCCACACCAGAACTGCCCCGCCCCGTCTTGTGGGAATCCTCCAACGCGTGGTGGCGCCGAGGGCAATGAGCAATTGGATAGGTTCGACGGTGCTCTAGGGTTGTCCCACCGGCGTGTCGGAGCCGTGAGCCCATCTAATTGCTCATTCGTCCGCGGTCCATACATCGGCAGAGGGGAGATCGTGAGAGGCAGGACGCTCGTGTTCGCGCTCGTCGTCACGGCCCTGCTCGGGCTCGGGATCGGCGTCGTGTGGCCGTGGCTGCCCGGCAACTACGGCACGCCCGGCAACCGCCCCACGTTCGAGCCGGGCGGCGGGTTCGACTGGGGGCGCCTGGAGCCGCGCGGCGACCTGCCTAACCTGTGGGGCGACCCGCCGGCAAGGCTGGGGGACCTACAGCTCAAGCTCGCCACCCTCGACCGGCGGCCCAGCTACGACCACGCCTTCGTCGCCCAGTACGGGCCCAAGCCGGAGGACGCGGCGGTCACCGTCGAGGCTGAATATGCGAGCCAATGGTTGGCCTACACCAACGCCATGCGCCGACTGAAGGACACACAGTACGAGGGCGACGCAACGTGCGGGCTCGAGGAATCCGGCCGACCCACCTGCATGATCGCCGGCAACACCGGGGTGCTCATCCTCACCAGCGCTGTCGAAATGGAGAGCACGGCCCTCAGCGCACTGACCGCAGAGATGCGCGACGCTCTGGCATCGACGGCGGATGCGGACGCCCCATGGGGCGGGTTTCCGCCGACCGACCGCAGCAAGAGCCTCTACACCGACGAACTCCCCGACGCGATCGACGGCCACAAAGGTCAGAAGACCGACGAGCTGTTGATGGGCACCGACGTGAGCCGCACGTACATGCTGGGCGGGCTGGAGATGCGGCTCAATCTGGACCGCGACCCCTCCGCGTACCGCGCCTGGGTGCTCGTGATGCAGCGCCCGGAGAGGTTCGGCGATGCGGTGTGCGACACGGCCCAGCCCGTCAGATGCGTGATGGCGGGACAACAGGAGACCCTCGGCGCCCGGTTCTACGGCCGGGTGTCACCCGAGGAGGGCGCGCGGCTCCTCCAACTGGCCTACGACCAGATCTAGGCCCCAACGCGGCGCCTGCCGTCAGTCGTCGAGCAGGCCCATCAACAGCGAGAAACCGCCGATCATCAGCGCGCCGGTGGTGATGCTGCGCAGCGCCGGATCCGCACCGAACCGGCCGTAGTAGCCCTGCACCATCGGCGCGTAACGGCGATCCTCCCAGTAGGGCACCTGCATCGGGCCCTGGTGCACCATGCGGATCGACGGGCCCATGCCCATGCGGACGCGCTGCGCGTCGGCAGCGCACGCGGGAACCTCGCGCATCGCACCACCAGGAGGAGCCCATTGGATGTTCTCGGCGGAGGTGCCGTGCGCCGGGTCAAAGAAGCACGGCGGACGATGCGCCGGGATGGGCAGCCCGTTCACGCGTGCCTTCACGCAGGCGACGGCGTAGCGGCCCTCTTCCATGATCTCGGCGATGCGGCGCACGTCGGCGTGCGACTGCGCCCGCTCCAACGAGGCCTTGGCCCCGTCGTAGGCATCGAGCGCTTTGCTGTAGTCGGCCTGAGCCGCGGCGTCGAGCTCGCGACCGACAACGTCGAGATCCAGATCGCGCAGCTCATCGCCGAACGTAGTGATGTCGGCGTTGATCGCCTCACGCGCACCGGGGGCCATCGGCTGCATGGCCGTCGGATCGTAGCGCTGCCCGTAGGGAGCCATCAGCTGCTGCCCAAACATGGGCTGCATCGGCTGCATGGGTTCCATAGGCTGGCCGTAGGGGAGCTGCGGCCGCGGGGGATAGCCGGAACCGCCCAAGCTCGGCCGCCCGCCGCGCGTGACGCCCAAGATGGTCCCCACGATGAAGATGATCATCAGAAGGGTGAAGAAGCCGGACATGTGAAGCACCCCATAAAAGAATCGAGCCTGCCCTCCAGAATAAACTGAGGGGCAAGCCCGATTCGTGACTCAGGGTGTTTACGGTACCTAGGTCTTACTCGGCGTCGACGATCTCGCAGAGAACCTCGCCGGCCGTGACGGCCTGACCAGCTTCAACCTTGAGGCCGACGATCACGCCGTCCTTGTGAGCCTTCAGCGGCTGCTCCATCTTCATGGCTTCGATGACGGCGACGGTGTCGCCCTCAGCCACCTGCTGACCCTCCTCAACGGAGACCTTGACGATGGTGCCCTGCATCGGGGTGGTCAGCGAATCGCCGCTGGGTGCGGAGACCTTGCTGCCGCCACGGTCGCGCTTCGTGGGCTTCTTGGCAGCCTTGGAGGAGCGGCCGCCGGATGCCGGTGCGAAATCGCCAGGGAGCTTGACCTCGACGCGCTTGCCGTTGACTTCGAGCGTGACCACCTGCGGTTCGGCCTCGTCGTCGGCCTCACCGAGGATGCCCTTGTACGGCTCGATCTCGCCGGTGAACTCGGTCTCGATCCAACGGGTGTGGACGGCGAAGTTTCCGTCCTCAGCCACGTAGGCGGGATCCTCGAGCACAGCCTGGTGGAACGGAACCACCGTCGGCATGCCTTCGATCTTCAGCTCGGCCAGCGCGCGGCGCGAGCGGGCGACGGCCTGCTCACGGCTGTCGCCGGTGACGATGATTTTGGCGACCAGCGAATCGAACGCGCCGGGAACCGTCATGCCGACGTGGTAGCCCTCGTCGACGCGGACGCCGGGGCCCGACGGTGCGTGCCACTTGACCAGCGTGCCGGGGGCGGGCATGAAGTTGCGACCTGCGTCTTCCGCATTGATGCGGTACTCGATCGAGTGGCCCTTCACCTCGGGATCGCCGTAGCCGAGCTCCTGGCCCTCCGCGATGCGGAACATCTCGCGCACGAGATCAATGCCGGTGACTTCCTCGGAGACGGGGTGCTCCACCTGCAGGCGGGTGTTGACCTCGAGGAACGAGATGGTGCCGTCGAGGCCGACGAGGAACTCGCAGGTGCCTGCGCCGACGTAGCCGGCTTCCTTGAGGATGGCCTTCGAGGACTCGTACAGGCGGTTGATCTGCTCATCGCTGAGGAACGGGGCCGGGGCCTCTTCCACGAGCTTCTGGTGCCGGCGCTGCAGCGAGCAGTCGCGCGTGGACACGACGACGACGTTGCCGTGGGCGTCGGCCAGGCACTGGGTCTCGACGTGGCGCGGCTTGTCGAGGTAGCGCTCCACGAAGCACTCGCCGCGACCGAACGCGGTGACGGCTTCACGGGTGGCCGACTCGAACAGGTCCGGGACCTCTTCCAGGGTGCGGGCGACCTTGAGGCCGCGACCGCCGCCGCCGAAGGCAGCCTTGATGGCGATCGGCAGGCCGTGCTCCTCGGCGAAGCGAACCACTTCGTCGGCGTCGGCCACCGGATCTGCGGTGCCGGGCACGAGCGGAGCGCCCACCTTCTGAGCGATGTGGCGGGCCTTGACCTTGTCACCGAGGTTTTCGATGGCTGCCGGCGGGGGGCCGATCCAGATCAGGCCGGCGTCGATGACGGCCTGAGCGAAGTCGGCGTTCTCGGCGAGGAAGCCGTAGCCGGGGTGGATGGCGGTGGCGCCAGAACGGGCCGCGATGTCCAAGACCTTCGCGACATTGAGATAGGTATCGGCCGGGGTGGCTCCGTTCAGTGCGTAGGCCTCGTCGGCCAGTTTCACGAACAGTGATTCTGAATCGGAATCCGCATAGATGGCGACCGAGTCGATACCGGCGTCACGCGCGGCGCGAATGACGCGCACAGCGATTTCACCACGGTTAGCGATCAGAACCTTAGAGATGGCGACGTTGCCCACTTCTCCTCCTGAAGAACTGCTTTGATTGTGAGTCTAGTGCGGTGAACGTCAGTTCACTGACCGCGTCCGAAACCTTGTGCAAGGCTTGGGGCCATGCCGGTTCCGCAGTTCATCCTCGACCTCCGCACTCACATCGGGCACGCTCCGCTGTGGCTCATGGGCGCCAACGCGTTGATCCTGCGGGATCAGAAAGAGGTGCTCCTTGTCCGCCGATCGGACACCGGCGAATGGGCGCCCGTCAGCGGGATAGTGGACCCGGCCGAGCACCCCACTGACACGATCGTGCGTGAAGCGATGGAGGAGGCCGGCGTCCAGATCGACGTGGAGCGGATGCTGTGGTGCGCCGTCACGGAGGCGCAGGTGTGTCCGAATGGCGATCAGGTGCAGTTCCTCGATCACGGGTACCGCGCGCGGTGGGTCAGCGGTGAGCCGGCGGTGGGCGACGACGAATCCACCGCCGTCGGATGGTTCCCCGTCGATCAGCTCCCCGAACCTCGGCAGCCGCGGCTCACGGCCATGGTGCGGCTGGCGTTGGAGGATCCACGCGACGTCGTGAGCGTCCTCGACGAGGAATAGCTGGGCTCTCCGCAGCCGAGGCCCGGATCAGTCGTCGCTGCCCGAATCCGGCGATTCCGTGGGGATGTTGAGGCGTCGCTCGGCGGTGCTTTCGCGCTCCGCCATGTCGGCCGCGCTCGGCCCGGAGAGCTTCGCCTTGCGCTCCTCAGCCTCAGGCGAGCCGGAGTAGAGCCGGGCCTCGGCGCTGCGTGCGGAGGCGTCGATGGCGCTCATCACTCGGGTCTGCTCCGGGTCGGTCGGCGGGGCGCCTGGGTCTGAGGACGCTGAGGGAAGCACGGGGCCGGGGAGCGCCGTCGGTGCGGTGCGACGGCGGCCCTCCTCGTCGTGGATGTCCCAGTCGTCGTCGAAGACGTGATCGGACCGGCGGTACAGGGCGTTGCGTTGATCGCGCAGCGCCCGGAGCCACGAACGGGGGAGCGGGGGCTCGTCGGCCGGCTTCTCCGGCACGGCCTCCAAGAGGGCGGTCTGCTCCTCGGCCTCCTTGACGGCCTGCTCCTCTTCCCACTCGGTGACCATCTGCTCGATGAACTCTTCACGTTCCTCCACAGGAGGTGCCGTGGTGGTCTCGGGCTCGAGGCGGGTGCGGGGCAGTGCGTAGACGGCGTGGTGCTGCACCCAGTTGATCAGTTCCTCGCGGACGTAGCAGCGCAGATCCCACAGGTCACCCGACGATGCCGCGGACACCACTGCGCGCACGCGAACATGCCCGCCGGTGGCGTCGGTCACCTGCAGGTTGACGCTGCGGCCGTCCCAGAGGTCGCTGGCTTGCACGAGCCGGCGCACCTCGATCCGCATGGCTTCGATCGGCACGAGCCAGTCGAGATCCAACTCGACGGTGCCCAGCAGCTTCGGCTCGCGCCGGGTCCAGTTCTCGAACCGCTTGGTGGTGAAGTAGTTGCTGGGCACGATCCAGCGGCGATCGTCCCAGGTGCGGACGACGACGTAGGTGAGCGTGATCTCTTCGATGTTGCCCATCTCGGACTCGACGACCACCAGGTCGCCGACGCGGAGGGCGTCGGAGAACGCGATCTGCATGCCGGCGAAGACGTTGGACAGCGTCGACTGCGCGGCCAAGCCTGCGACGATGGACAAGACACCGGCGGATGCGAACAGCGAGGCGCCGACGGCCCGGAACTGCGGGAACGTGAGCAGCGCGCCGGCGAAGGCGCAGATCCAGATGACCGCGATGGCCACCCGGACGATGATCTGCGATTGGGTGCGCACGCGCCGGAAGTGCGGCGTCTCCTCGCCCGCCTCCTTGCTCCGCAGCAGCCCGTCCTCGACGGCGCGCACCACGCCTGTCAGCAGGTAGGCGCCAGCGAAGATCAGCGCGATCGTGAAGATCTGGATGAAGATGGGACGCCACTCGGGCTCCGGCCTGCCCAGCACCGCCGTCGTGCGGATGTAGATGCCCAGACAGGTGCCCAGCACCAGCAGGAACACTCGCTGGGGTGCGCGCAGGCGCTTGGCGACATAGTCGAACCTGTCGCGCTTGCGCAGGATGAGCCGCGCGGTGAGGGTGACCAGCAGCGAGGCGAGCGCGCCCGCCAAGAACCCGAGACCGGCGTACATGACGATGGTCAGGGTGTCGAGTGCTACGTCCTCCGGTTCCATGCGCTCAACCCTAGCCGTCAGCGATCGGTGCGGAGGGAGAGCGCGGCAGTGCTGCCCGAGGTGGTGAACGCGCCGTCCCACGTGCCGTTGTTGAACAGCAGCGACTGATTCTTATCGGCTGTCACCTCGAAGCCCATGGCGGGGAGGTGGTCGCGGAGATAGCCGGCGATCTCGATGCCGGCCGGGGCGCTGAACACGGCGGTGACGTTGTTGTGCGCATCGACGCGGTCGGTGATCTCGACGTCGTTCGGCACGGAGAAACCGTCGGGGGCGTTGGTGTAGCCGAGGTCGCGGAG
>DYZF01000094.1 GCA_020741375.1 Tessaracoccus flavescens | reverse complement strand
GGCCTCATGGGCGGCGGCCAGCGCGGCGGCCACCTGTTCGGCGAGGTCGAGGGCGCGTTCCGGCGCCAGCGGGGCCTCGCGGGAGATCACTCGGCGCAGCGTCTCGCCCTCGATGAACTCCATGACGATGTAGGGCTTGCCCTGCGAGGTGCCCTGATCGAAGATGCTGACGACGTTGGGGTGGCTGAGCACGGCTGCCGAGCGGGCTTCGCGGTCGAACTTGGCGGCGAACTCGTCGTCCTCGCCCAAGTCTGAGCGCATCACCTTGACGGCGACGACGCGCGACAACCTCAGGTCGCGAGCGCGATAGACCGTGGCCATGCCGCCGCGCGCAACTTTCGCCACGATCTCGTAGCGGCCGTCGAGCACTTGGCCGACCAACGGGTCGAAAGTGCTGTTCATACCACTCCATGCACGGTCGGGGAAGAAGGCCGTGGGCCCGTATGTCGGGAGATTCTATGCGCGTGCGGGTGTGGGGTGCCCGCAATGACCCGGCGAGTCTCACCTAAGCAGGAACACAAGTGCCGAGTGCGGGTTAGATTAATGCCCGTGACTGCGCTAGTACCTCTTGCCACCCGCCTGCGCTTGGCGCGCCTTGCCGTCGTCGTCCCGCCCGAGTCGGTGGGCCCCGAGGCGGCTGACTTCGCGGCCCATGGCGCCGATCTGCTCGTCCTCACCAAGGGCGACCGCAGCGTCGACGACGTCGTGGCCGCCGTCGACACCGTGCGTCGCCGCCTCGTGGGCCTCACCACGCTGGTGGCGGTGGACGACAAGGAGGTCGCCGAGAAGTCGATGGCCGACGTGCTGTTCATCAAGCGCCCCAGCTGGCTGCCCTTCGGCATCGAGAAACCGCACGAGTTCGCGCTGCTGGGCCGCTCCATTGATGACGCCGACGACATGGACAAGATCGACGGCGAGCCCTTCTCGTTTGCGTTCGTCGGCCCCGCCGTCGACGACGACGCCGCCGATCCGCGGATCGAAGAGATGGCCGAGCGCTACAACCCCACCGAGCTTCCGGCCAACCCGGTCTGGTTCGCCGCCGGGGGAGTGTCGTCGGCCAACGTGGCCAACGTGCTGAGCGCCGGCGCCCGCCGGGTCACTGTCTCCACCGCCATCTTCGAGGCCGAGGATCCCTTCGCGGAGACCAAGGCTATCGCCGATCTGGTGACGGCAGCGTGGCGCGCCGACGAGAACTCCGCTGCCTACGGCGAGCAGGCGTTCAACGAGTTCGCGCCCAGACCTTCGGACGTTCGCGGCGAACTACGGCGCTGATCCACCACGACACCTCCACGAGGAACATCCCGACGCCGCCGAGCACGACGCCGATCAGCACGGTGTCGGGGTTGCTCAGGTTGAGGTCCAGCGGGCCGCGGAAAGCCGGCACCGCGAACATCGTGAAGTAGAACGCGTAGGCGAACAGGACCAATCCGACGCGCCACCACACGTAGGGGCGTGCCGTCGTTGAGAGCACCCACGTGGCCGTCATGATCAGGGCGATCAGCGTGGCCGTGGAGGCCTGATCCTGAATGTGGTCCGGCACCTGGCCGAAGCCGCGCGTGATCAGGTACGTGGCCAGCGATACGGCAGCCACGATCAACCCGCCGGGCACGGCGACGGCGAGAGTTCGGCCGACGAACCCGGGGCGGGCCCGCTCCTTGTTGGGTGCCAAGCTCATGAGGAACGCGGGGATGCCGATCGTGAACCAGCCCACCACGGTCATGTGCAGCGGCAGGAACGGGCTCGGCAGCCCGAGGATGCCCACGGTGAGCGCCAACGCGACCGCGTAGATGGTCTTGGTGAGGAAAAGTTTGGCGACGCGCTCGATGTTGCCGATGACACGGCGGCCCTCCGCGACCACGTGCGGCAGCGTCGCGAACTTGTCGTCGAGCAGCACGATCTGGGCGACGGCGCGGGTTGCGGGCGAGCCGCTGCCCATCGCCACACCGAGGTCCGCATCCTTCAGCGCCAGGACGTCGTTGACGCCGTCGCCTGTCATGGCGACGCTGTGGCCGCGCGACTGCAGGGCCGTCACCATCTGCCGCTTCTGCTCCGGCGTGACGCGACCGAAGACGTTGGCGGCGTTGACCGTCTGGGTGAAGTGGTCGCCCGGCTCCGGGAGCGTGCGCGCGTCGATCGGGTCGCCGATGTCAACGCCGAGCGAATGCGTGACGGCGCCGACGGAGGCCGCGTTGTCGCCCGAGATGACCTTGACGGCAACGCCCTGATCCTTGAAGTAGTCGAGCGTGTCCGCCGCGTCGGGACGCACCAGTTGGTCGAGCACCAGCAGCGCCACCGGGGTCACCTCGCCGGGGGCGGCGGCGTCGGCCACGTCGCAGGTGGAGGAGGCCAGCAGCAGGACGCGGCGACCGGTGGACCCGATCGCCTCGGCCTCAGCCGCCAGTTCGGGGTTGGCCAAGACGTCGGCGGCGCCAAGGATCCAGCTGCCGTGGTCGTTGAACGTGGCGCCGGACCACTTCTTGGCCGACGTGAACGGCGCTCGCGACGCGACGGCCCACGGCTCAGCGGCCGGATCGACGGCGTCCGCGATCGCCTGCATCGACGCGTTGGGCGCGGAGTCGGCCGCCACCAGCTGGCACAGCGCGCGCCGCGCGTCGGCGTCGGTGGCCTCTCCCAGCGGGATGATCTCGCCGAGCGTCATCGCGTTCTGGGTCAGGGTGCCGGTCTTGTCGGCGCACACGACGCTGACGCGCGCCAGCCCCTCGATCGCCGGAAGCTCCTGCACGAGGCACTGCCGGCGGCCCAGGCGAATGACGCCGAGCGCGAAGGCCATGGAGGTGAGCAGCACGAGCCCCTCGGGAACCATCGGCACGAGCGCGGCGGTCATCCGCAGCACCGATTCCTGCCACGTGGTGTCGGGCTGGTTGAACTGCACGTAGATGGTCAGCAGTCCGACGGGCACCAGCAGGAACGTGACCACCTTGAGGATCTTGTCGATGCCCTGCCGCAGCTCTGAGGACACCAGCGTGAACTTGGCGGCCTGCGCGGTGATCTGGGCGGCGTACGCGTCGGCGCCCACCTTCTCCGCGCGGTAGGTGCCGGTGCCGGACACGACGAAAGCGCCGGAGAGCACCTCGTCGCCGGCTGCCTTGGCCACCGGATCCGCCTCGCCGGTGAGCATCGATTCGTCCACCTCGAGGTAGTCGGCGGCCACGACAGATCCATCGACGACGATCTGATCGCCGGGGGTGACCACGATCAGGTCGTCGAGGACCACCTCCTCGCGGTTGAGCTGATGCTTGGTGCCGTCGCGCAGCACCGTTGGATGGGCCTCACCGACGACGGCGAGGTTGTCGAGGGTGCGCTTGGCACGCAGCTCCTGAATGATGCCGATGGCGGAGTTCACGATGATCAGCAGGCCGAACGCTCCTTGGAGCAGGTGGCCGGTTATCATGACGAACACGAACAACACGAACAGGATCGCGTTGACGCGGGTGAAGACGTTGGCCCTCACGATGCCCCACGTGGTGCGGCCGGACCGCGACGGCAACGAGTTGACCTGCCCCGCGGCCACTCGTTGCTCGACCTCGGCCGACGTGAGGCCGGTCAGCGGTCGGAGATCAGTGGACACGCTGGACGCTGCGGGCAGCGAGCTCGGCGAGCGCGGTGCGGCCGTCGTCGGTCATCGACGCGTTCTCGAGGATCTCCAGCGCGTGGGCGGTGTTGCGCTCGATCAGTTCTTCCACCTTGCCGCGTGCTCCGCTGGCGTCGATGAGCGCCGCGGCGCGATCCACGTCGGCCTCGGAGAGGCCGGGGGAGCCGAGGAGCTCGTCGAGCTGCGCGGTGGCGTCGGGGTCGCCGTCGGCTAGGGCGGTCAGGACGAGGACCGTGCGCTTGCCCTCGCGGATGTCGCCGCCGTAGGGCTTACCGGTGATGGCAGGATCGCCGAAGACGCCCAACACGTCGTCGCGGAGTTGGAAGGCTCGGCCGATGACCGAGCCGAACTCGCCGAGCGCGGCCTGCAGATCCTCGTCGGCGTGCGCGAGCGCGGCGCCGATCTGGGCGGGGCGGCGGATTGAGTAGCGGGCGGACTTGTACTCGAGGACGCGGCGGGCCACGTCGATCTCGTCGTCGACGCTGGCGGCCCCGGCCACGCCGTACTGCGCTGACACGTCGAGGAACTGTCCGGCCGTCACCTCCGAGCGCATGACGCTGAGCAGCGGCCGCGCGCGGTCCAGGCCCTCGGCGCGGCTGGCGTCGGCCATCTCGATGCTCCACATGAGCAGGAGGTCGCCCAGCAGGATGGCGCTGGAGCGGCCGAACTCGCCGTCGTGCCCGCGGCCCTTGCGCTCGCCGTGGAACAACTCGAAGCGCTTGTGGGCGGCCGGGCGACCGCGGCGGGTGTCTGAATCGTCGATGAGGTCGTCGTGGACCAGCGCGGAGGCCTGCAGCAGGTCAAGCGAGGAGGCGACGGCGAGCAGCGGGCTGTCGTCGGCGGGATAGCCGGCTGCGGCGACGTGGCTCCAGTAGCAGAAGCCGGGGCGGAGGCGCTTGCCGCCGGAGGTGGCCTCCCGGGCTACGTCGAGCAGCGGCAGTACCCCGATCTCGCTCAGTTGCGCTTGCTGCGCGTCGAGGAAACCGTCGATGGTTTCGCTGACCGCGGACAAGAAGGCGTCGTTGAGCGGGGCGGAGGGGTCAAGGCTGCGTCTCACCCCTGTGAGCTTAGTCGAGCCGCGCGCGTGAATCCCTAGAGTGTCCTCATGCCTTTGACCGATTCGCGACCCCAGACCGTCGGCGAGCTCCTCGCCTCAGCCCAGGGTCCGCTGTATTCGTTCGAGTTCTTCCCACCACGGTCAGAGGAGGAGGAGCCGGTGCTGTGGGCGGCCGTCGACGCACTGGCCCCGCTGGCTCCGGATTTCGTGTCCGTCACCTACGGCGCCAACGGTTCCCGCCGCGACCGCACCATCCGCGCCACTCGCCGTATCGCGTCGTCGAACGGCCCGCTGACGGTGGGCCATCTCACCTGCGTGGCGCAGTCGAAGGCCGACATAGCGGAGGCGCTCACCGCCTACCGCGAGGTGGGCGTGCGCAATATCTTGGCGATCCGCGGCGACATGCCCGGCGGCGGCGAGTGGGAGCGCCATCCCGACGGCTTGGCCAACGCCACGGAGCTGGTGCGGTTCATCAAGGAGCAGGGGGATTTCTGCGTCGGGGTCGCGGCCTTCCCCAACGCGCACGAGACCACCAACGATCCGGACCTCGACGCCCAGATCCTGGCCGACAAGGTGGCCGCGGGCGCCGAGTTCGCCATCACGCAGCTCTTCTTCGACGCCGACGCGTACGGCTCGCTGGTGGAGCGGGTCCGTGCGCTGGGATGCGACGTGCCGATCATCGCCGGTGTCATGCCGTTAACTGTGATCACGCAGATTGAACGCTTCGCGGCGCTCAGCGGCCGCCCGCTGCCTGCCGATTTCGTGGCCGAACTTCGCGGCGTCGAGGGCAAGGATGAGGTGCGCCGGGTTGGCATGGCGCACGCCCTCCAGATGTGCCGCGACCTACTCGCCGCCGGCGCGCCCGGGCTCCAGTTCTTCACGCAGAACCGCTCGAAGGCCACGCGCGAGGTGTTGGCGAAGCTGCGCCGCGACGGCGCGTGAGCGCCGGCCTCTAGTCGAGCAGTCGGCGCCAGTGCGCCGTGTCGACGTCGAGCGTGATCATCCGCTGCGTCGCGCGGGTCAGCGCCACGTACAGCACCCGCTCGGCGCCCGGCGCCTCGGAGACGATCTCGTCCGGCGAGACCACGAGCACGCCGTCGTACTCCAGGCCCTTGGCTTGCAGCGCGGTGACGACGATGATCCGGTCCTCGAACGCGGCCAGACGCGCATCGCCCATGACGAACAGCTGCACGTCGCGGATCCGCGACGGCGGGCAGACGACGCCGATGGTGCCGTTGACCTTGGCCGCCAGCTCCAACAGGTGCTCGCGCAGCGCGTCGTGCAACCCCTCGGAGGTGGTGCTCGCCAACGTCGGCTCCACGCCGGTGGAGCGCACCGCGTGCGGCAGCTCGGCGTTCGGGAACACCTTGGTGATCACCTTCGCGGCCAAGTTGAACACCTCGCTGGGGGAGCGGTAGTTGGTGCTTAGCGTGAAGGTGCGGCTCGGGCCGCGACCGATGAGCTCATCGAGCGCCTTGCGCGTCTCCTCCTGGTTCGGATAGGAGCTCTGCGCCGGGTCGCCCACGATCGTCCACGACGACTGGGGCCCGCGACGGCGCAGCATCCGCCACTGCATGGGCGTGACGTCTTGACCTTCGTCCACGAGGATGTGCGCGTAGGTGGTTTGCGGGTCCTCATCGGGATCGACGGTGCGCTCGTGGCGCAGCAGGTCTGCCGTGGTCAACACCTCGGCCACGTCGCCACCCTCGAGGAACACGTCCAGCTCCTGCTCGGCGTCCTCGGGCGCGGGGCCCACGATGTCGAGAAGCTCGTCGAGCAGGGCGATATCGGCCACCGACCAACCCCGTGCATTCTCGGGGGACTCCCCGGAGGTGGCCAGCCAGCCGTACGACGCGACGAGCGCACGCTGCTCCTCGGCGCTCAACTCACGGGCGACCTGCGCGACCAGCGCCGGATCTGCCAACCGAGCCAGCACGCGGGTGGCGGT